>JAABPS010000026.1 GCA_011391835.1 Desulfobacteraceae bacterium | reverse complement strand
AGACTCGGTTCTTGTTGGAGTATCCGGCGGCCCGGATTCTGTTGCCCTCGTTCATGCGCTCCGTTTTTTGGCCTCTGATTTGTCATTTACGCTCGGAATCGCACACCTGAATCATTGCTTGCGAGGCAGTGATTCAGACAATGACGCCCGATTTGTTTTGTCCCTGAGCGAACGCCTCAGACTACCATATTATACAGCTAAGGAAAACGTCCTGTCATATAAACAGCGGCGCGGACTTTCTCTTGAGGACGCAGCCAGGCATATCCGGTATGAATTCTATTATAACACCGCCAAAACAAACGGATTTAATAAAATCGCATTGGGCCATCATCAGGATGACAATGCGGAGCTTATTCTGATGCATTTTTTCCGTGGAAGCGGCCCCCGAGGTATTTCAGGCATTCCGCCCATCCGGACGCATCAAGAAAATTCGATACATATTATCCGCCCTTTCATTGAATTGCCCAAAACGCAAATCATGAATTTTTTAAAAACAAATAAGTTCCAGTATGTTATTGATAAAAGCAACCAGGATGCATCCCATCTGCGGAACCAGATACGAAATGATCTGCTGCCTCTGCTTAAAACAACATATAACCCGAAAATAATCGAAACACTTAACCGGCTTGGTTCGATTGTAAGGGCTGAGGATAAGTGGATTGAAGATATTATCACGCCCGTATTTGAGCAGGTCACCCACCGGCAGGGAAACGGCCGAATCATTCTTTCCTTATCAGAGCTTCATCAATTGCCTGCGGCGGCACAAAGACGAATCATTCGAAAGGCGATTGCTGAAATAAAAGGCAATATCCGCAGGATAACGCTGGCCCATATTGATTCAATTCTCACTCTTTCCAAAGATGGGCCCGGCCAGAGCCATCTGGATCTTCCGAATCATATAAAGGTAGTAAAAAACAATAACAACCTTTTGATATTTCATGAAAATAAATATCTCATTGAGCGCAAAACCGCATCCGATCCTTACACATATACTATTTTTAATTCACTGGAAGATATTGACCTCTGTGAAAATGTTGCCGAACAGGAACGCTCTTTTCAAAACGGAAAAATCAAATCACTATTTATAAAAGAGATGAATGCGCATCTCCGGTTTACAAAAATCCGGAGTCAGGATCTTTCGGATATAAAACAGAATGGATTGCAAAGTGCCTTTTTTGACTTTGACAGACTTAATTCCCCGCTGATCCTTCGAACGATCATGCCAGGGGATCGTTTTCATCCGCTGGGCATGACCGGTTCGCAAAAGCTTAAAAAATATTTTATTAATCAGAAAATTCCAAGGGATATCCGGGCCAGAATACCCGTGCTGGTAAGCAGCGGGAAAATCATCTGGGTGGTGGGACACAGAATTGATAACGCCTTTAAAATAACGTCAACCACACGAAATATTCTTAAAGCTGAACTTTTTCTTGCCTAATACTAAAATATGATTAATATGGATAAAAATTAACTAATTTTCAGGAGGAGTTATCTATTGAATCAAATTTCTAAAAATATGGCTTTATGGCTCGTTATTTTCATTTTGGGATTTATGCTTTATATGTTTGTTCAAAACAGCAAAAATGTGGAAACCAGTATCCCAAGCTACTCAGAATTTATTGACATGGTCGAAAGCGACCAGATCACCAAAGTAGTTATCCAGGAACAGGAGCTTTCGGTTACGGATATAAACAATAAACATTTTACTATATTTGCACCACAGGATCCAGACCTGATCAGGATACTTAAGGAAAAAAAAGTGTCTGTAACCGCAAAACCCCCTGCTGAAGCCAACTGGTTGCTGTCGATTTTTATGTCATGGTTCCCGTTTATCCTGCTCATCGGCGTTTGGATTTTTTTCATGCGTCAAATGCAGTCAGGAGGCGGCAAAGCCATGTCCTTTGGAAAGAGCCGTGCCCGTCTGGATTCCGATCACTCCGGGAAAGTAACCTTTGAAGATGTTGCAGGAATTGACGAAGCAAAAGAAGAATTGGGTGAAATCATAGAATTTCTTAAAGAGCCTAAAAAGTTTACCCGGCTTGGCGGAAGGATTCCAAAAGGCGTTCTGCTCATGGGATCTCCCGGAACCGGAAAAACACTTTTAGCGCGGGCGATTGCCGGAGAAGCGGGCGTTCCGTTCTTTCATATCAGCGGATCTGATTTTGTGGAGATGTTTGTCGGAGTCGGGGCATCCAGGGTTCGTGATCTTTTTGTGCAGGGAAAAAAAAATGCGCCCTGCATTATTTTCATTGATGAAATAGATGCTGTGGGAAGACATCGAGGCGCAGGACTGGGCGGCGGTCATGATGAGCGGGAACAGACATTAAATCAGCTCCTTGTGGAAATGGATGGGTTTGAATCCAATGAAGGCGTTATCCTGGTATCTGCCACCAACCGGCCGGATGTTTTAGACCCCGCACTTCTTCGGCCCGGCCGTTTTGATCGCCAGGTGGTTGTCCCTCTGCCGGATATTAAAGGCCGAGAGGAAATCCTCAAAGTTCATATGCGAAAAACACCCAATCAAAAAAGCGTGGATCCCTTAATCCTGGCGAAAGGAACTCCAGGGTTTTCCGGAGCAGATCTTGAAAATCTGGTTAATGAAGCGGCGCTTCTGGCAGCAAAACGGAATAAAGAAAAACTGGATATGATGGATTATGAAGATGCGAAAGACAAAGTATACATGGGATTAGAACGCAAATCCAAGGTGATAAAGGACGAAGAAAAAAGAGTAACCGCTTATCATGAAGGCGGGCATTCTCTTGTTTCCCGTCTTCTGCCCGGTACCGATCCGGTAAATAAAGTAACCATTATCCCCAGAGGCCGTGCGCTGGGCATCACCTGGTATCTGCCTGATGAAAGCGATTTCAGGTATAAAGATCAGCTGGAAAGCAGATTGTCTGTTGCGCTTGGCGGAAGAGCTGCTGAAGAGCTTGTCTTCAATAGAATCAGCACCGGCGCATCATCGGATATCAAACAGGTGACTGAACTCGCCAGCAACATGGTACGAAGCTGGGGGATGAGCGATAAACTTGGACCGCTCTCGTATGCGAAAGACGATGAGCAAATTTTTCTTGGAAGAGAGATCGCTCAGCACAGGGATTATTCCGAAGAAACAGCAAGGTTAATCGACTCTGAAATTAACAAACTGGTGATAGACAGCTATAGTCGTGCAAAAAAAGTCCTTGAACAAAACATCGATATTCTTCATAAGGTCGCTGAAGCGCTTCTGGACAAGGAAACAATTCTCGGCGCTGAACTGGATGAAATTATCCTGTCGATCAAACCGGGATTTACATTTCCTTCACAACCCGCTGAAGACGACAAAAGCCAACCCAAGAAAACGAAGAAAAAAAGTGCGTCCTGATGGATAGTCCCAACTCATACACGATGGCATGGGATGGCCATACCCTTGAATTGGGCCAACACACAGCCATCATGGGTATATTAAATGTAACGCCGGACTCTTTTTCTGATGGAGGAATCTTTTTCTCATGCGATACAGCGGTAGCACATGGAGAAAAAATGGCGGAAGATGGTGCGGACATCATCGATATTGGCGGAGAATCAACCCGTCCTTTTTCAGAAGCCATATCGGCTGACGAAGAGATTCGACGGGTTGTCCCAGTAATTGAAAAGCTGGTAAAACGTACGTCGATACCTATTTCAATAGACACGACCAAAGCGGATGTGGCCATACAAGCGATTGAAGCGGGTGCCGCCATGATAAACGACATCAGTGCATTGCGCTTTGACGAGAATATGGCGGCAGTTGCTAAAAAATACAACGTGCCGCTGATTCTGATGCACATGCTTGGGACTCCCCGTACCATGCAGAATTCACCCAGATATGATGATCTTATCTCCGACATCCGATTATTTCTGGAAAAGGCAATTCAGACAGCTAAAAAAAATGGTGTGCCGCGGGATAGAATTATTATCGACCCGGGTATTGGGTTTGGGAAAACCGTCCATCACAACTTTCAATTGATAGACAATCTGGACAAGTTCAGCATCCTGGACGTTCCGATTTGTTTAGGGCCATCTCGAAAACTATTTATTCGAAGCACTCTCAAAAATAAGCATGAAACAGATATAAAACCTGACAGCCCTTCCGTCGAGACCGGAACTCAGGCAGTTATCGCAGCATCTATTTTAAAAGGGGCCCATATCCTCAGAGTCCATGATGTCGCCAATACAAAAATAACGGCCAAAATAGCTGACGCAATTAAAAATTCCTCGAATATGTCATGAAATCAAATAGACTTCTTTCTATCTTTCGGGCAAAACTGACGAAATGGATTCTGCTTTTCCTGATCCTGGGAATCTGCATCTTTTTGATATGGCCGGCATCCTCAATAGAAACAGACATTTTTATCCCTGTGAAACCTGAAAATATTCCAGACGGAATGACCTTATCCATTCCTTTTCCGAAAGGCATAGACGTTCGAATATCGGGTTCCCCATCCAGAATTAAAAGCCTTAAGGATCATACTCTTCACTATCCGCTCGATCTTTCCGATGTGACTATTGGCGATCTCGCTGTTCCGATAAACGAAGGTCTCATTTCTTTGCCTCCCGGTGTTGTGATTATAAAGATAACCCCTTCTATTCTACATCTAACAGTTGAAAATGAGAGTAGAAAAGTAGTCCCTGTGAAAGTATCCCTTTTAAACAGACTTGCAGCGGGCTATATCATCTCAGAAATATCCGTCACCCCTGCTTCCGTTACGCTCAAAGGTCCTCAGAGCCTTCTGAATCCTATTACTGAAATAAGGACCAAACCCATAGATATAAACGGTACCTTTGAATCATTTAAAAAGGAAACAACCCTTGACCTGGGAGAAGGTGTGCAAAACATTAGCCCATTGGAAACCTTGCTTGTGGAGATAACTTTAAAAGAGCAAATGGATACCCGCGCATTACAGGATATTCCTGTCAAAGGATTAAACACGGGTTTTGCGTATCAAATTTCGCCATCCGAAATTGACATTAAAATCAAAGGGCCTGTGAACGTCTTGGACAAGCTTGATCCCCGGCAAAGCATAAAAGCCCATATAGATCTTAACGAACTTCAACCTGGCATCTATATGAAACCGGCGATCATATCGCTGCCTGTTGGCATAACAATGATTCAGGTAAAACCGGAAATCTTTACTGTGGAAATAAACAGTGAATCGGCTTCATCAGAATAAAGTTTCATTTCATCATTTTTACCATTAAGGGAGAATGTGCGTATTATGCTGCTTGTTATTGATGTTGGGAATACAAACACAGTCATCGGAGTTTTTGATAAAGCGACATTAGTAAAAAACTGGCGTATCCGTACGGAAAGAAATGCGACCGAAGATGAATTTAACATTATTATCAGCACGCTATTTGCTCAGGGCGAAATTGATCCTAAAAAAATTGACAGAACCATCATTTCCTGTGTTGTTCCGCCGGTTATTGCGAATTTAGATGCATTCTGCAAAAAACACCTGAAACATGCTGCACACTGGGTGGATGCCAAATCAAGCGCTCAAATGCCCATACTTTACCGCAACCCTGATGAAGTAGGAGCGGATAGAATTGTAAACGCTGTGGCTGCGTTTCATCTCTATAAACAAAGTATGATTGTCATTGATTTCGGAACTGCCACCACGTTTGATGCTATTTCCCAGAAAGGTGAATATCTGGGTGGTGCCATCAGCCCCGGGATAGGTATCGCTGCTGAATCATTATTTAAGAGCGCCTCTAAGCTGCCCAGAGTAGAGCTTCTGTCCCCGCCTGACACTGTCATTGGAAAGGATACAGTGAATAGTATGAAGTCTGGAATTATATTTGGCTATGCCGGTCTTGTGGATGGCATCGTTTTGCGGATGAAAAAGGAAATGGGTTCTAATCCGAAAGTTATCGCCACGGGCGGGCTGGCCGTGCTTTTAAGCAATGTGTCGCAAACAATCGAACGCATTGAACCGGATTTAACCTTAAATGGCTTACGAATTATTGCTGACAGCCTTTAGATATCCTTGAAATCCCTTGATGCTGTTATAAATAAAAATTCTTTCTCTTTGTTGAACGGATTCATCCAGGCAGGAAAAACCTGCCATGAGGGGATCCGATTGTAAGAGCACTTCCAAGCACCTATCCAAAAAATCTTTCTCCTGGCTTCTTGCCATTTGCCCGGAAATAAGTTCTTTCCACAGCAACAACTGCTGTTTGTGTGCTGTCAGCATTCCGATGGCATCATCCTTTATTCCAAAATGGCTGAAACATATGTTTGTTGGATTGCGGGCGATAAGGTCATCAATGCTTTTCGCCGTAATATCAAGAAAGAACCGTGGCGGTGTTGCAGGGCGCATATAGTCGCCATTGTTTAATGGTAGCGGGAAACAAACTCCGCCGGCCTCTCCCGCAAAAAGGTATTCTTCGGTCTGATAACTTACATGGTGCTGGGAATGGCCGGGAGTCATGATCGGAGAAACCACATCGGACACGAATTGACCGGCATCCACTAACTGCCTCTTGTTTACAGGTTGAATCGTCCCGTAGGCCCTTCCGGTTTCACCCAGGGACTTAATGGTTTCCGCTGTTAAAATTCTGGGATCCACCAGATGATCCATCCCTGCCCGGTGGCAGATAATCGGTGTTTTCTGATAGTAGGAAGATATCTCACCAATGCCGCCTGCATGATCTAAATGAATATGGGTAAGAAAAATATAATCAAGATGATCGATCATCAGCTCGTGTAAGGCGGCCAGCACACCTGCTGATGTTACAGAGGGACCCACATCAATAATAAATGTTTTTTTCCCTTTATACAGCCAGACACTGATGAAATTTTCAAACCCATGTATCAAAGGATCAAGGCTGATGAGATACAGATTATTGGATATCTGCCTGATGTTCGTGCGTGAAGACTGCATACGTTATACTACCAAAGGATTTGAAAATGTGGTTAAAAAAGAAGGGTGTTTCTCCGCGTCAGGCTAAAACAGATGGTTCATCAAATTGCATCTCTATCTCAAGTTTCTGAATCTCTTCAATCACATGTCTTCTTTCTTCGTCGGAAAGGTTCGGTTCATTCAACCGTCTTTGAAGCCCAAGAAGAATCATCTCCTGTCTGTAATCTTGGCATGAGTATTTATCATTTCCCACAATTGAACCTTTTTTGTTTCCTGAAACCTCGCGTCAACGAACAGCGTCAGGCACTTTTCCCCAGCAACGCATCCTTGAATGCACGGTAGGAGAAATCCTTGTCCGTAACCCCACGGCTGAGTATCTTCCCCACATCCTGGATGTTTTTAACGTTTATGATAATATCCACACTCTTTTGCAGAGCAATCATATTATCCATTGTTCGGAACCGGTTGGTAAGCATCGCAATAAATATGCTCCGCCGTACAGACATGCTTAACCGTTCAAGATATATCAGCACCACATTCTGATCAGGAGAGCTGGTGTCAAAATTTTCATTCACCACAACGACGTTGTAGATATGATAACGCATCTTTTTTAATGCGCTTCTGGAATTATCAACTTCAGTTATATGGTATTCCATCAAATTTAGATTTTCAATGATCGGGCCTTTCAGCTTGGGATCTGTTTCACAAACCAGAGCAGTCTTTCCCTCCTCTTCAACAAAGTCAAATGGCTTATCGGAGGCATCATAAATATCTGAACCAAGGACATCATCCAGAACTCCCTTTTTGGACGAAGCCCTGCCGGCAGTACTGGTTTTGCTTTCTGAAAACTTTGCAGTTCCTTCATCTTCGACGAACCCAAAAAGGCTTTCAGAGGCATTTTTGCTGGTTTCTTTTTTTATATCCTTGCTTTCTTCTGTAGTATGCGTATCGTTTTCTGGGACTGAAGGAGATATCGCTTTTACCTTGTCCTTTGTCTTTTCATCCGGTTTCCCAAAACTGATAGCAAATTTTCTTTCACACTTCGGACATATAACTGATGCCTGTTTCCCTCGAGGTATTTTCCGAACTTCTTCATCTGAAAGCGTAATCACATAACTGCATTTATCACATGTAATATTCATGATGATGGGTACGTTTAAAAATGTTTATAAAATTAACTTTATCCTGAAAAAACGATTCTCTCACCATGCAACGGAATTTGCATCCACTTGCATGCTGCCCAAAAGGGAATTAATAATGATGGTCCATCTCTAACTTTTCAATATCTGTTGTTGCTTCACCCCTTGCACTTTTTACTGAATCGATACCGCGGCCCACAACCCCTTTGCGGGAGGCATAGGCAACGGCTGTTTCTTCGGAGATAAGGCCCTGCTCATACAGGTTTAACAGGCTGTCATCAAAGGTAACCATTCCAAAAGCCCTGCCCGCCTTCATAATGTCGTAAAAAGATTTGCCTTCAGATTCTCCATGAAGAATGGTATCTTCAACCCTTAAATTCGCTCGGAGAATTTCAAATGCCGCGACCCGGCCTCCGCCGATTTTAGGGAGCAGTTTCTGGCAAATGATCCACCGGATGGTATCCGCAAGGCGAATTCTGACTAAGTTTTCCTCTTCGATACTAAACATACCCAGAATACGGTTAATGGATTGCCCTGCATCAACGGTATGAAGTGTGGTGAGCACCAAATGCCCTGTCTCAGCGGCAGTGATACCGATTTCAACCGTATTTCTATCGCGCATTTCTCCAACGAGTATAACCTTGGGTGCCTGCCTAAGGGCAGCGCGCAACCCATTGGAAAATGTATCAAAATCAGTACCGAGCTCTCTCTGGTTAAATGTGGATTTCTTATGTGTATGCTGGTATTCAACAGGATCTTCCAGAGTGACCACATGAACCGATCGGGTCTCATTAATACAATCAAGCACGGTGGCAAGCGAAGTCGATTTACCGGTTCCAGTGGCACCCGTCACAATAACAATACCGTTTGTCTCTTTTGCCACATCATAAAATGCTTCCGGAAGCTGCATTTCATCAATGGTCGGCACCTTGGACTCAAGCTTACGAAGAACAACGGAATAATTCCCGGATTGTGAAAAGATATTTACCCTGAATCGAGCCTTTCCAGGTAAAGAATAGGATAAGTCACAGGATCCGTGTCGAATGAGATTCTCCGTAAGGCGTCGATCATTATCAATAAGATTTAATGCGATGGTTTCCGTTTGATAAGGGGTCAGATCTTTAAAATAGGGTTTCATATCAACGCTGATCAGGTGCCCGGAACTTTCAACCTGCATGGGCTTCCCCACCGTCAGATTGATATCTGAAACATCCTTATTGGAATCAAGTAATTTTGTTAAAATGTGATCTACTTCCTGCTTTTCCATAATCGACAGCAAAAAACCTTTTCAATTTTGACGCTATGCTTCGGTAAAATCCTGAGGCGGACTTTTCAGCAATGGCCTGAAATACTGTTTTTCATTTGCCTTTGAATAAGCCTCTTCAGCAGATATCCAGCCTTTATTGTACAACTCCATGATGGCATCATCCAAAAGCTGCATGCCGTATTTTTTTCCAGTTTGAACCATGGATGGGATCTGATGGGACTTTGCTTCCCGGATCAGGTTTCGGACAGCAGCGGTCGCAATTAATATTTCAAGGGCCACACATCGACCCTTTTTATCGATCCGTTTGAACAGTACCTGCGATATAATAGCTCGAATACCATCTGCCAGGGTTGAGCGGATCAATCCCTGCTCTGTTGAAGGAAATACCTCTATAACGCGATCAATCGACTTGGCAGCACCGGATGTATGCAGGGTAGCAAAAACAAGATGCCCCGTAGCCGACGCTTCAATTGCAAGAGATATGGTCTCCAAATCCCTCATTTCGCCAACCAGAATAATATCCGGATCTTCTCGTAACGCGCCGCGAAGTGCTGCGGAAAAGGACTTGGTATGCATACCGACTTCCCGGTGGTTTACCAGGCATGCCTGGCTCTGGTGAACAAACTCAATGGGATCTTCAATTGTAATAATATGATCTTTGCGGTTCCGGTTCGCTACATCAATAATTGCAGCCAGAGTGGTTGACTTGCCGCTGCCTGTCGGTCCGGTAACCAGAATCAACCCGCGCGGCAGTAAAGCCAGCCTGGGCACAACGGGCGGCAGCCCGAGCTGTTCAGCTGTCAGTATGGTACTGGGGATTTCTCTAAACACCGCTCCAACGCCATTTTTTTGCATAAAAAAGTTGGCGCGGTATCTGGCAAGCCCAGGGATTTCATATCCAAAATCAACATCGCCGGTTTCTTCAAATATCTTCACCTTGTCTTCCGGCGCAATTTCGTACAGCATGGACCGTAATTCATCGCTGTCCAGAACCTTATATTTTATCCGCTCAACATCTCCTCGTATTCGGAGAGCTGGTGGTTGCCCTGCAACAAGATGCAAATCCGAAGCTCCCTGTTCGTTCATCAACTTGAAAAAAGCATCAATTTTTGCCACGTTTCTTTTCCTAAAATCGGTATGTTATTTTTTTGGCAATACCTTCAGCTTGGAATCTTCCTCATCCATTGCCTTCATCCCATCCTTTTCAATTTCAAGAAGCCGGGTATGGGATTCAATAATGGAACTGATCTGCACTTCCAGCTGAGTCCGCTGCCGCTTCAATCCCGCAATATCCTCATGCAGCTGAGTAAGACGATTGTGTGCTTTGCTCAGTATTTTTTCAGCTTTGACTTCCGCCTCTGCAACGATCAGTTCTGCAGATTTTTCCGCAGACTTTTTCATTTCCTCCATAACTTTTTGTGAATTGAGCATCGCATGCTTAAACGTCTCCTCTCGTCTCCTGTATCCCTGACTTTCAAGCTTAAAACGCCTTATATCTTCACGCAGGGTTTCATTCTCACGCTGCAGTGCGGCAACGGTATTCGCAATCTGCTCAAGAAATGCGTCCACCTCATGAACGTCAAATCCTCGGAATCTGACTTTAAACTTTTGCTGCTGAATATCCAGAGGGGTAATTTCCATAAAGTATCACCTTCCTTTCAAATATAAAGCCAATGATTAATGCAAAAATGATGCCGATAAACGCTCCAAACTGTTCACCACAAAAATTTTTAAAAAAATGGCAATAAGGATGACAATAATCGGTGAAAAGTCGATACCTCCTGCATAAAACGGAATCCTTCGTCGGATTGGATAAAGGATCGGTTCAGTAACGCTATGGATGAACCGAACGATGGGATTGTAGGGATCCGGACTGACCCAGGATAGAATAGCACGAGCGACAACAATCCACATAAAGCCAGAGATAATGAAATCAAAAATGACAGCAACCGCCTTTATAAAATAACCGATGACATACATATAGTACCGATTCTGTACACAATGGTTTTTGGATATGTACAAGTTGTGGAAAACAAAATATTCCTACATTCTGCTTCCAAGAATCCTGGAATTAAAATCATTGACATCACATAATTATCTCAATAATACACTATTATCATTAAAATTCAAACAATTATTTTATGAATAGGCGATTTTCATATTTCAGGAACCACGGTCACTGCTTTGAATTTTAGGAAGTTCTGCTTGGATAAAAATTAAACCCATGGAAAATTAGATGAGGAAAATTGACTCAAAAATTGGATTTATTGGTGCTGGCAACATGGGAGAAGCGCTGGTGGGCGCCCTGATCAAATCAAAAGCCGCGAAACCTGAATATCTCTATGCAAGTGATACCAATGGAAAAAGGCTGAAAAGCCTGACAAAAAAATACGGTATCCATGTGTTTAAAGATAATTTCAAAGTATTTTCACTATGCGATATTGTTATTCTTGCCGTTAAGCCTCAACAGATGGGTCAAGTTCTTTCTGAAATTTCAGGAAGAACAGACTATAAAATTTCGAGAAAAAAACTTATTATTTCTATTGCTGCAGGCATTTCCATTCGCAAGCTGGAAAATTTTCTTTATAAACCGCTTGATGAGAAAAATCGAAAAAAACTGCCCATTATCCGGGTAATGCCAAATACTCCCGCCCTTGTGCTCTCCGGCATTTCAGGGATGAGCTCAAATAGATTTGCCTCACGGAAAGATATCAACATTTCAAAAGCAATCCTTGAGGCATCCGGACAAGTTATTGAATTTGATGAAAAAGATTTAGATGCTGTAACCGCTGTATCCGGTTCAGGGCCTGCCTATGTTTTTTATTTGATTGAGTCCATGGCAGCAGGTGGTACACAATCGGGTTTGAGCCTTAAACATTCTTCAACACTCGCGCTGGCAACGGTCAAAGGTGCAGTGAAGCTCTTAGAAGAGAGTAGCGAATCTGCTCAAGCTCTGAGAAAGAAAGTGACTTCACCAGGAGGGACAACTGAAGCCGCATTCCGTGTTCTGGAAAAGGCACATGTGAAAGAAAATATCATCAAAGCCATCCTCGCCGCTAAAAATCGCTCCAGGAAACTCTGTAATTTACACTAATCAATCCCTGCTTTTTGTTGACATGCGTGCAGGAGTATTTATATTAACACTTAACTTAAACCATTAACCATACAGTAACATACTATCAGCGCAGACGTTTCTTCTCTGACACAAGGATCAATTCTGACAACTCCAGTCAACCTGTCAATCGGGAACCGCGAAGCCTGAAATTTTTCCATAAACATGTTTACCGAATCCATTACATATTTCATGTCCTTTGCAACAGGGCTTTTATCATTTTTTTCGCCCTGTATTTTACCTCTCATTCCCGCGTATTTTACATTCATAACAGGGTATTCTATAGAAGAACTGACAGAAAATTATGATGCAAAAATAAGAAAAAAAGTTATTTTATCGACTGTGTCCTATGTTCTTGGATTTTCCTTAATTTTTATCCTGTTGGGCGCTTCGGCCTCCTACCTTGGGGGATTCGCAAGTAAATATAACAGCGCAATTCGAATCATTGGTGGTATTCTGATCATTATATTTGGTATTCACTTAACCGGATTGTTCCGTATCAAGGGGCTTGATTTTGAAAAAAGAGTTCATGTACAGTCAAAACCCCTTCATTTTTTTGGAACGTTTTTAGTTGGCATGGCTTTTGCTACAGGATGGAGTCCATGTATAGGCCCTCCCCTTGCATCCATATTGATTATTGCAGGAAATCATGGAAGCGTGGGACAGGGTATGGTTCTTCTTGGGTTATATGCATCCGGACTGGCTGTTCCGTTTGTAATTATATCTCTTTTTATCAACTATATGCTCGTATTTGTTAAAAAAATATCACGTGCGCTGCAATGGATCAACATTTCTGCTGGAGTTCTTTTAATCATTTTGGGACTATTGCTTATATTCAACAGACTCTATCTGCTTGGGAGTTTATCATAATAAAAAATATGAAAAATAAATCTATACTTATCTATATACTGGCACTTCTCCTGAACGTTGTATGTATTCCGGGTAATGGTGCGGCTTCGGAAACTATCAAATGGTATTCATACGATGATGCCAAAACACTTGAGAAAGAAAACAGCAACAAGGTGTTTCTCTATTTTTATTCAATCAACTGCTACTACTGCGGCCTCATGGAAAAAAATACATTTTCAAGTTCAATTGTGTCCAGATATCTCAATCAGAATTTTATCCCTGTTAAAGTAAATTCCGATAAGGAAAGAACTATTTCCAGTACATATAATATCAGGGGCAATCCTACCAGTTATTTTCTTACAGAAAACTTCGAAGTCATTGGAAACCTTCCGGGATACCTCCCGCCTAAGGATATGCTGAACATTTTGCAATACATTCATACAGACAGCTTTAAAAAAATGACATTTAATGATTTTCTTCAGAAAAAATAACTGATACCTATTTCTGATAATCCCCGGATATATCTGGATTCATACAAATACACCCTGCATTACTATGTGCAGGACATGTTTAAACCCCATGACAATAGATATCTCGCAATTCAAAAAAGCCCTCAAGAATGCATCGCCAAATCAGGCTCCCACGGGCAGTTCATACCGTTCGACCTGTGTGTTTCTGCTCCTTTTTGAACCGGCCAATCCCCATCTTTTAGCCATTCAAAAATCAGACAGCGAAGGGTATCCCTGGAGAAACCAGGTAGCTCTGCCCGGAGGCCACGCAGATGAAAATGATGACAGCCCTTTGGATACCGCCTTTCGCGAGCTTGAAGAAGAATTGGGTATTCCGCAGGACCAGATTGACGTCATCGGCACAACAGGTCATTTTCAGACAATCAATCTTGTCGATATTCAGGTATTTGCAGGTCTATGGAATGGGAAAGGGCCCATACAGTTCGATAAAAATGAAATCGCACGCGTATTGAAAATACCATTAAAAAAGCTTTTCCGCACCCATATTACTTCAAATTTTCATGGATGCGACCCAGATATGGCACATTTAATTTACCCCTATATGGATGTAGAGATATGGGGGGCAACTGCCAGAATATTACATCATTTCATTGA
>JAABPS010000244.1 GCA_011391835.1 Desulfobacteraceae bacterium | reverse complement strand
TAGGTCAGATAGTATGTAGAACCAGCCTTTGCCATAGAAACAGGCATGCGGGCATCTGCGTACTGGAACCGCATTAACAGATTGTTCGATCCATCATATACAGCAAGCAAAGTAGTCAATCCATGCCACAGGTACTTTTCTATAATGGCGCCATTAACCTTCTTTGCAATACGCCTTCCCAGAGGATCATGCAGGTATTCAATTTGCGTAGAATTGGGTAAGACGACGCTAAGCAGTTCTCCCCGCTGGGAGTAATTGTACTGAGTGACATTTGAGCCCTCAGTTCTGCTGATTAAAAATCCATCCACATCATAATTGTATGAGGCTGACCCTGCAGTAAAAAGATGATCTTCATCAGAATACATAAAGCTTCTGCCGGATATTCCCCGCAGGCTGTTCATCTCATAATTGCGGGTTCCCTTGAGATCATACTGATACCGCTCAACAAGGGTGCTGTTTTTCGTAACTGTGAGCAGTCTGCCTGTGGCATCGTATGTATAATCATATACAGATGTACTGCCTGCAATGGTTTCTGTTTTCCGGGTGATTCTGCCGTTGTTATCACGGATCAGATCCCATGAAGTGGTATTTTGTGAACTGACATTAAAGCTCTGGGATGCCACTTCTCCGTATCCGTTGAAGGCTCGAGTAATATTCAGAGCGCCTCCGGTTACAGATTCCGGCAGGCCGTTTTGAGTATTTCGTGTGATGGTGTATCCGCTGGCTCCGGTTAACAGCCCGTCATTGTCATACGTGTAATTTGCGGTACTGCCTGCAAGCGCATTGGGGTATTCGATTCTCCATTGTCGTGCCATGGGTTATATACATACAGAATCGATTAACTATTGTCTTTAAGTTATTTTTTTGCCGTAAAATAAAATAACACAAATCAGGCTATGCCTCAAAGGAGACCATCTTTCTCATTTTATCGATCCCTCTATTCACTGTATTTTTTGCTCAATTGAGGTATAACAGAATCATTCCGGCAACAAATACAATTGTCATAGTGATTCCAGTATATCCAAGAATCAAACCTGAAATTGCTAGACGTTTTCCCGAGAATTTTATTGGGTTATTTTTAATCTTTGATAATGAAATATGCCCAATAATTACGGCAGGAATGCCAGTAAGAATGCCGAATATAGTACAGCTTAGAAAACCCAAAACAAGACTTAAAACTGCAAGTGGAAGTCGTTGTTGTTTTTGACTTATAGTTATTGAAAATGGTCGTTGTAATTGCATTTTATAATTGTTTTGTATTTTATAGGATATTTATTATTTGAATTTTATTTACATGGTACAGGGTAATTATTTAGAGCATCTTCTTTGTTTTCCATCTGCCTTTTTTCTAAATAAGGTTCCAAAAAAAACTCAATGGGCGGTGGAATCCACGGCTTAAATTCTTTGTCGTAAAAAGGGTCAATCTTTGATTTTACTACCTCTGCAAATCCAGCAGCTGCCGCTTCAAAAAAATTAGGTGTTTTGCCCGTTTCCCAAGCTGTCGACGCGATATGTTCACTAAAACCTTTTCCAAATTCACGCCAAAACAAACCACTTGGATCAATCAAATTCACCGGATCATTTAACACATACCCGTATAGATCCGTATCTCCACCATCAAACCCTATCGGATCTTTGGCTGTCCACCTGCCAATGTCAGGATCATAATCCCTGAACCCAAACCGCACCAGCCCCGTATCCCTGTCATGCAGCCCGCCCGCAAAGCCAAAGGGTACAGTAAATGACGGGTTCGTGTCAGCAATAATATTGCCAAAAGAATCATAGTCAATTCTTTTTACCACATTACCAGAGGCATCTGCAACTACTCTCAATGATCCGATCTGATCGTAGGTCAGATAGTATGTAGAACCAGCCTTTGCCATAGAAACAGGCATGCGGGCATCTGCGTACTGGAACCGCATTAATAAACTATTGCTTCCGTCATACACAGCCAGCAGAGTAGTCAGTCCGTGCCAGAGGTACTTTTCGACAATGGTGCCGTTTACTTTCTTTGCAATGCGCCTTCCCAGGGGATCGTGGAGATTCGGTAAGTTGACACTGGGAAAATTAAAAACCGATTTGGATAGGATGTTTTCAAAATATAATTAAAGTTAAAATACTTCCGTTATTAAAAAGTAAACAAAAGCAGCAATCGACAATAAAATAATAAATATTAGCCCAAGATAGTCAAGAGCAGTCAGGGCGTTACCTATAAATCTAAATAACTCTGATATTTTTGATAATATTTTATTCATTTATTAGCTTTTGAATATAAGTTCACTGTTTAGTTATTAATCATTTCTGTTTTTATACCGCAGCTTTTTAAGCTATTTAAGTTCTTGATACGACATGTTATAATATATTAATCAAGCGCAAAAAAATCCCTTATCGCTTGTTTTGCAGCATTCACAGGGTCTGCCACGTAATGGTCATAAACCCCTTCAAAGTACTCCAAAGGACTCGGTTCACAAGGATCGTCATATTTCTGGCCAAATGGTGCAAGCCCAAAGAAATTTTTAAATGAAGTCTGAGCGAATGATTCATAAAGTGCCTCATGCATCTGTCCTAAACCTCTATTGAAATTCGCAAACCCCATCGCAATTTTTGAACCGCCAATTAAATATGCGGGGGTTGCTACAACTGGGCCCGTAAATGGTATTGTTGCTGTACCTGCTCCAGTTATTACTACACCAGCCCCTATGCCTATAACTCCTCTTAAGGAATTAGCATATCCCACTCCCATTTTTATAGGGTTTAGTAATCCAAAAGGATCAACCGCATTAACCGGATCATTTAACACATACCCGTATAAATCTGTATCTCCCCCATCAAACCCAATGGGATCCTTGGCTGTCCAGCGGCCGATATCAGGATCGTAATCCCTGAACCCAAATCTTACAAGCCCCGTATCCCGATCGTGCAATCCGCCTGCAAAGCCGAATGGAATAGTAAAAGCAGTATTCGTGTCAGTAATGATGTTGCCAAAAGAATCGTAGTCAATTCTTTTTATCACATTCCCCGCAGAATCCGCAACTGCTCTTAATGATCCGACCTGATCGTAGGTCAGGTAGTAGATAGAACCAGCCTTTGTCATAGAAACTGGCATGCGGGAGTCAGCGTACTGGAACCGCATTAATAAACTATTACTTCCGTCATATACCGCAAGAAGCGTAGTCAGCCCCTGCCACAGGTATTTTTCTACAATGGCGCCGTTGACTTTCTTCGCAATACGCCTTCCCAGAGGATCATGGAGGTATTCGATTTGGGAGTTATTGGGCAGGGTAACGCTAAGCAGTTCTCCCCGCTGGGAGTAATTGTATTGGGTGACATTGGCTCCGTCTGTTTTCTAAACTGTTGCCGATAGCTTGCCAAAAGGGCTAAACTGTTACTCCCTCTTATTTAATTTTAATCTTACTGAGAAATAAATCAAAATCATTTTGAAAGATTTCAAATTTGTCTATCGAAGCAATAAAAACAATTGCTATAAAATCAGAACCTTTTGGGAGAATTACAGTATTTAATTTACGATTATCAGCGGTGATGTAATGTGTTATTTCATAACCTTGGAGATCATCAGCCACTATCTTTTTAGTGGATATGCCATCATAAATATCTTTGTAATCCTGCAAAAATCTTTCTAAAAAACTATCAATTGTCAATGAGCTATTTTCGGGCATTTTCATATATTCGAGATATATCGTTGGGTTATCATCACAATTAATACATTTAAAAGTAATGCTTTTAGTATTTTGTTTTTCAAGTAGCCATTTGCTATCCAGAGAAGGTATTTCTATTGAATGCCAAATCAATTTGTTCTCTAGATTTTTAGTAGAATCATTACAACTTAGAATTAGTAGAAAAAATAGGGATAAAAATATTTTAGCAAATTGATACATATTAAGTCCTTATTTTAATTTTTTCTTAATTACTATTTTTTTATTCTTTATAGCTTTATCATATGCCTCTTTAGCACTATTAACCAAACCTCTATCTTGTTTAGAAAGTTCATCCTTTTCTAATGATTTAAATATATTTTCTATTGAAGTGGCCTGTTCTTCATTGAGCGTTAGAGGGCACGCTGTATGATTAACACTACCTAATTTTTCAGCATCAAGGACAGATGCAGCTGCAAAAGGATTGTAACTTATGGTTTCAATAATTAAATCAGTTAAACGTGATATTTCACTATTTGTAAAAGAATTATTGGCTATTCTCTTTACTACATTTTGAGCATTATCAATAACATGCTGGGGGACTATTGCCCGGTCTACTAGACCATTAGGATCAATAAGATTCACCGGATCATTCAGGCAGTACCCATATAAATCACTATCCCCACCTGCAAACCCAATGGGATCCTTGGCGGTCCATCGGCCAATATCTGGATCGTAATCCCTGAACCCAAATCTTACAAGCCCAGTATCCCGATCATGCAATCCGCCTGCAAAGCCGAAGGGCACAGTAAATGTTGGATTTGAGTCATTGATGATGTTACCAAAAGAGTCGTAGTCAATTCTTTTTACCACATTTCCAGAGGCATCTGCAACTGTTCGTAATGATCCAACCTGATCGTAAGTCAGGTAGTACGTAGAACCTGCCTTTGCCATAGAAACAGGCATGCGGGCATCTGCATATTGGAACCGCATTAATAAACTATTACTTCCGTCATATACCGCAAGAAGCGTAGTCAGCCCATGCCACAGGTATTTTTCTACAATGGCGCCGTTGACTTTCTTTGCAATGCGCCTGCCTAACGGATCGTGGATGTATTCGATTATAGAATTATTCGGCAGGGTGGCACTAAGCAGTTCTCCTCTTTGGGAGTAATTGTACTGGGTAGTAGCAGAACCCTCAGTTCTGCTGATCAAGAATCCATCCACATCATAGTTGTAGGA
>JAABPS010000243.1 GCA_011391835.1 Desulfobacteraceae bacterium | reverse complement strand
TAAGAATTATTTTATTGTTAAATTTTTTCATCTTTTTCTATATCTTCCAGAGTTTTAAATACATACCTGGCAGGCCAATCAGCGACTGAACCGCATAATGCTACAGCAACAGCGGTAGTTTCCAGAATTTCTTGACGACTTACACCTAAGCCAACAGCACTGCTGACATGATATTCAATTCAGCCATAGCAACCTTTGGATATACTTATCCCCAGGGCGATAAGTTCCTTATATTTTTGTGAAAGCTCACCGCTTTCAAGTGCCTCCGTCTCAATCCTGTCCATATCCTGAAATGTTTTTATTCCGCTCTTTCTCATTTGCAGATTATACTTCTGTCGCAATTTCCGGGTTTCATCGGTGTCAATAAACATAATATTCTCCTGTTTTTTTATGCAATGAACAATTAATGTGCGAAATATTTAATATTCGGTTCTGAAAGAAAATCTATTCCCCAGATTGCTTCTTTTTATCCCAATATTTACTTAAAATCAAACAAGTCCTGTTAAAGGTCTTCGTAGAAAGGGTTATTTTCTGAAAATGCGTTTGTTGAGTATCGCTGTTTGATAGGTGAAAGCGCTAAATCGGCATCGGAGTCAGCATGATTTGGGTGAAAAGAGCACTTCTTCTCAAAAATATCTAACTTTTGGATTTCGTTTTATAGTAGATTTCCAATGTAAATCGTGGTAGTTGAAAAATACACATGTAATTTCGAAGACTAATAAGCTTTATAGTAAAAATTGCTTTTCTTTATGTGCATCAAACACAAATCATTAAAATATTTCATCCACAACAGATGCTGATTGCAGGTGATACATGGAAAAAGAGGTTTTTGATAAGATCGTAATTATGCAGGGGGATATTACAAAACTCGATGTTGATGCAATTGTTAATGCCGCCAACCGTTCTCTTCTGGGCGGGGGCGGAGTTGATGGCGCCATCCACAGGGCTGCAGGTCTGAAACTACTAGAGGAATGCAGAGAACTTGGAGGATGCAATACCGGAGAAGCAAAAATTACAAAAGGATATAACCTTAAAGCACGATATGTAATTCACACCGTAGGACCAGTTTACAGTGGAAAACCACATGATAGATTGCTTCTGTCGCAGTGTTACTTAAACAGCCTTCAGCTTACCGCTTTAAATAATTTGTCTTCAGTAGCCTTTCCTGCAATAAGCTGTGGTATATATGGCTATCCTGTCAAGGATGCCTGCAAAATAGCCATCGATACCGTATGCATGTTTCTTAATATAACAAGCTCAATAAATAAAGTTATTTTTATTCTTTTTTCTTCGGAAAATTATGATATATATAAAAATTACATAAAAGAGATATGAGTAAACGGCTTGTTTAAAAGCTTAATTTTTTCATGCTGTTAACTCTGCGGTCTGTAAAATCATAAATATTAAATTTAATCTGGGAGGGCGACGTTTCATGTCTAAAATCAAGGTTTTAACGGACAGCACCTCGGATATTCCTGCTCATGTGGTAAAAAAATTCGGAATTGAAATCATCCCTGTAAACATTGTGCTCAACGGAAAAACTTACAGAGATGGAGTCGATATTACTCCGGAGACTTTCTATAAAAACATTCAGAATTATAACGATATGTATTCCGAGGCTGTTCCCTATGAAGATTACGCCTTGAAATACAAGAAATTAACATATGATTGTGATGAGCTTATAATCATTCATTGTTCTAAAGAACTAAGTAAAACATATGAAAATGCCGCACGTGTGCATGCGGATTTCAAAGACAGCCACAAATGCAAAGTTGAGGTGGTTGATTCAAAGCAATGCAGCATGGGACTAGGACTTATGGTTATAGCAGCAGCCAGAGCCGCTCATGAAGGCAAAAGCTCAAACGAAATTTTATCGATGATTCGCAATTATATTCCCAACACCTCTATCTTTCTAGCTGTTCCAAGCTTGAAATATTTAAGAAAAGGTAAAAAAATTAGCGGTTTGAAATCACTTATAGGGACAGCTGTCGGCCTCAAGCCTGTTCTTGCGATAGAAGATGGTAAGCTTGCCGTAAAAAGCAAGCTTTTCGGCAAGCAGAGAAACATGATGCTTGAGATGCTCGATTTTATCACAAAGGATATAGGGGACAGCTCCATAGAACTTGGTATTACCCATGCTGGAGCCGAAGACCTTGCCGATGAGCTGAAAGGTGTTTTTACACAGAAGTTCAACTGTAAAAACATTTTTGTTTCTTATACAGGCCCGTCAATCGGAATCAATACCGGACCTAAAGCAACCGGAATCATGTATTATAAGCACGGAAGATAGCGGCTGAAACATAATATTGATTGACAAATTCGGTTTCTGTAATTAATTTACAACGGAATCTGAGCAACAGGCACAGGTTTCGTCTTGTTTGGGAAAGCTTATAACGGATTAATATTTTTAATATATCGAGGAGGATTAAAATGGTTGAGGTAACCACTTCGGCTACACAGCAGATAGCTGAATATTTTAAGGGAAAAGCGGTTTCACCTATAAGGATTTTTTTAAACGAAGGCGGATGAGGCGGACCATCACTCGCACTGGCTCTGGATGAGCCTAATGATCTTGATAATGTGTTCGATATAGACGGATTCAAGTATGTTATTAACAAAGAGTTTCTGGAAAAGGCAAAGCCCGTTAAAGTGGATTTTCTTCAGGTTGGTTTTAAAATCACATCCGGATACGATCTTGGAGCAGGGT
Source organism: Desulfobacteraceae bacterium (assembly GCA_011391835.1). Classification (GTDB taxonomy): domain Bacteria; phylum Desulfobacterota; class Desulfobacteria; order Desulfobacterales; family JAABPS01; genus JAABPS01. The sequence continues at coordinate 2,210 of JAABPS010000243.1, read as the reverse complement.
GTACTAGCTGCGGCACTAAAGGCACCTGCTGTTCATAAATTTTATTGTATCTTCACAAACCGGGCAACACCATATAACAATTGGTGTTGCCCTTTTTTTTGGAGGTTTCCCATATGGCGCTTGTTGAGTACGCTCTTGATGAAAACGTAGCAATCATAACCTTAAACAACGGCGAAAACCGTTTTAACCCTGTTTTTATCCACGAATATATTGATGTTCTGGACAAAATTGAAAATGAGACTCAGGCTCTTACCCTTATTGTAAAGTCCGCACATGATAAAATATTTTCAAACGGCCTCGATCTTGACTGGCTCCTTCCTGTGATACAGAAGAACGACGTAAAGACCGCAAAAGATTTTTTTTATTTGTTGAATGTCCTGTTTAAAAGAACCCTGATGTCTCCGATGCTGACCATAGCAGCCATAAACGGCCATGCATTTGCGGGTGGCGCAATTTACACATGCGCTTTTGATTTCAGATTCATGAGATCGGACAGGGGGTTTTTCTGCGTCCCAGAAGTAGATTTGGGCATACCGTTTCTACCGGGAATGCTCGCTCTGCTGAACAGGGCCATCCCGAGACAAAAGTTCGAGGAGCTGCAATTTACAGGAAAACGTCTAACAGCCGCGGAATGTACCAATAATAATATAGTTACAAAAACATGCCATATAAACGATCTTATGGTTGAAACTCTTTCATTCGCGAAAAACCTTAATAAAAGAAGAGCAGTGATTCTGGAGATGAAAAAAAGGATGCACGTGGATATATTGCATGCGCTTGATGTTGAAGATGTCCCATATATCGAATCGGGAAAGTTTAATATCTGAGGGCAAATTAAAACGTCATTCTGCTTGTTGCGCTTCATATTCGTCATTGATGCGTACTATTATGTACATTTCCTCAAGTTTGAAGCTCAACGCTGCTGCAAGCAGCGAAGAGTGCGCTCGCTGTTTCGGTTCGTGTGCCTTGCCATCTTAATTAAGATTTTTCATGAGCCCGTCATATTCGGAGGTTTAGTAATGATTCGGAGGAGCAGGCGGGAGAGGATGTGAATAATGAAGATTTTTATTACAGGAGGTACCGGTTTTATAGGATCACAGCTTTCGGACTCTTTGCTGCAAAAGGAACATTTTGTTATTGCGGCAGGCGGTAGCCCGGTTAAAGGCGGGTCAAGGCATCCGAATTTAAGGTGCATTTCAGCCGATACTACAAAAAAAGGCATTTGGCAGCAGGAACTTAAAGATATTGATGCGGTCATCAATCTTGCCGGTAGAAGCATATTCAAACGCTGGGATGAAAAATACAAAAAAACAATTTATGAAAGCAGAATCCTCACCACCCGCAATCTGGTGGAAGCTCTTCCTTCCGGAAGAGAAATTACTCTTTGCAGTACTTCGGCCGCAGGTTACTACGGAAACAGAGGGGACGATATTCTTACTGAGAATGAGCCGCCGGGAAGCGATTTTCTTGCCGCTGTTTGTAGGGATTGGGAAGAAGAAGCGTTTAAAGCCGGAGAAAAAGGAGTAAGAGTTGTTACCGCAAGATTCGGTGTTGTTCTCGGAAAAGGCGGTGGAGCATTGGAGAAAATGATACCCGCAATCCGATTTTTTGCCGGCGGTCCGGTCGGAAACGGCAGACAGTGGTTTCCCTGGATTCACATTGAAGATCTTATCTCAGCCATTTGGTTTGTTATTGACAACAAATCAGTAAGCGGCCCGTTGAACTTCACCGCTCCCGGATCGGTAAGAAATAAGGATCTTGTGAAAGCATTAGCTTCTGTTCTTCACAGGCCTTCATTTATGCCGGCTCCAGCCTTTTTGATAAGAATTATTCTAGGGGAGTTCGGATCGTCTATTCTGGCAAGCCAGAGGGTCATACCCGAAAGGCTTTTAAAATACGGCTTTAGTTTCAGGTATCCTGATATCGAAAGCGCTGTTTCAAATATTGTGGGGGTTTGAATAATTCTGACTTAGCCGGGCCGTGGTATGGGCTGATGCGACCCGGTTCCCGATCAGGCTTTATACAAAGGTATCAGGCCGCCCGCCCGTCTTTGATCACCATTTCTTTTTTTTCTGGAGTATAACAAGAACAAAAACCGAGGCAAATGCAAGTAATGTGATAATCCAGAATGATACGGGGCTTTCATTCAGCCCGAATGGTAGTTTAACATTCATGGAGAAAGCGCTTACAACAAAAGTCGGAACCATTAT
>JAABPS010000242.1 GCA_011391835.1 Desulfobacteraceae bacterium | reverse complement strand
GAGGATTTGTTGTATCTGAAGGGGCAGGCTGTATCATTCTTACAACCAAAGAATTTGCCAAATCACATGGCTTGAAATATTCAGTGGAAATAGCAGGATGGGCTATGACATCAGACGCGCATCATTTTGTCGCGCCGAATTTAAAAACAGTAGCAACATGCATTCAAGACAGTATATCTGATGCTGGAATTTCACGGGAAACGATCGATGCGATAAATGCGCATGCGGCCTCCACCCGTGTGGGTGATAAAGTTGAATATGACGCGCTGAAACTTGTTTTTGGTGATCATATTCCGCCTGTGTCAGCCAATAAATCATTGATCGGCCATGCCATGGGTGCATCCAGCGCCATTGAATCTATATTCGCCATCATGGGAATGCTCAATGATACACTGATTCCAACCATCAATTATACGCCCGACCCCGATATAAAGCTGGATTGTGTTTCTGAAGGAAAGCGTAGCCTTTCACAGGAATTTGTGTTAAAAAATTCATTTGGTTTTGGCGGTTGTAATTCCTGCGTGGTTTTCAGGAGAACAACCTGAAGCTGTATCGTCAGATATCTAAATACGTTTTTATTTGATAACGAATGAAACCCCCAAAAAACAGACGTGTGTTTGTTGTTGGATATGGTGCTGTAACACCCCTTGGAAAAAGCTTTGCAGAGACGTGGTCGAATGCTGTCAAGGGAAAATCCGGTCTTCGTAAAGTAACCAAGTGCCAAACCCCGTCCAGCAGCAACGTGGTCGGAGAAATACCCGGGTGGAATCCAATGGCACTTGACTTCATGGATAAAAAAGAAGCCTACAACTGGAATGCAGAATATGTTTTCTTGACCATGGCAGTGATTAAGGAAGCACTTGAAAATTCGGGTCTTCCCATTAACAATGAAACGGGACCCCGGACTGCATGCCTTGTTGGTTCAGCGCTCAACGGTACGGATGCCTTCCGCATTGCAATGGATAATTATATAAATAAAGGGCCTTTTAAGGTCAGCCCCTATCTTCTGCCGAATTTGTGTGCAAACCTTCCATCCGGCAAGGCAGGGATGCTGCTCGGTTTTACAGGCCCTATTTTCTCACCCCAGGGCGCATGCGCATCAGGCAATCATGCCATCGGCATTGGCGCGAGAATGATACGAGATGGAGATTGTGACGTTGTTCTCGCGGGTGGTGTGGATACCTGTATTATGCCGGAGATTATCCAGGGCTTTGCCAATATGCTGGCCACCATCAGTATCGGACCCAATGACCGTGCATATAATGATCCGTCCCAGGCATCCCGCCCTTTCAGCATAGACAGAAAAGGCATTGTCCTCTCAGAGGGCGGCTGTGTACTTGCTCTCGTTGCAGAAGAAATGATATCCCGGTACCGGTTAAAGCCAAAAGCCGAAGTCATGGGTGTGGGCTGGACGTCTGACGCATTTCATTTTACACTCCCCAATGCAGCCACCATTATTCGAGCAATTAATGAAGCCATTATGGATGCCGGACTGACACCCAATGATATCCAGTATATAAATACCCATGGAACATCCACTCAAAAAGGCGATCGGATCGAAGCGGAATGCCTTCGTGACATATTTAAAAGAGGGCTTGACACGATACCGGTCTCATCAAATAAATCTCAAATCGGTCATACACTGGGTGCGTCAGCAGCCATTGAAGCGGCTTTGTCCATCGAAGGAATGCATCAAAATACCATACTGCCCACGATCAATCATATCCCTGATCCTGAACTGAATTATTTGGACGTAGTCCCCAATAAAACCCGTACTCAGGCATATGATATTTTCCTGTCCAACGCGTTTGGTTTCGGGGGAACCAACTGCTGTATTGTTTTTAGAGGTATTTAAACGATGAAACCAAAACCCTTTCGACCGGAAAAAATTGGCAATAATGATACGTATGTTCGAAATATGTCAGACGGATTTGCATGGCACCGATGCAGCATGCGAACCCTGTATGCGGATACAGACCGGTCTCAGGTGGTGTATCATGGGAATTATCTTCGGTACTTTGAATTGGGCAGAACTTCTCTGATGCGTGATCTGGCATATCCATATCTTGAAGTAGAACAGAGCGGGTTTCTTTATCCGGTCATAGAAATCGGCATTCAATACTATTCTCCTCTGCGCTATGACGATCAGGCCTTTATACACACGCGTCCTGCCACGCTTGAACGAGTGCGTATTCAGTTTGACTACATTATTACCCATGAAAAAACAGGTGAAATCGTCTGCATCGGGTTTACACGACATTGTTCGATTAATACAAAAGGGATACCTGTGGGGATTGATAAAAAAACACTCCATCTGTGGAACAGGTTCCCTAAATAGCTTTTTATGCTTTTTTTGCAACCCCTTATTCTGAATATGACACATTTTATTATTTTCTTCATTTTTTCGTATGCGGCTGGATCCATAAATTTTTCAATCCTGCTGTTTAAGCTTTTACGAAAAGAAGATCCACGGGAAAAGTTCAGCGGAAATGCCGGCGCTACCAATGTGTATCGCCAGGCTGGCATCTATTGGGCAATCGTCGTATTGATATGTGATATGAGCAGAGCTGTGGGTGTTTCGCTTCTCTCAATGTATTTTCTTCCCAAGGATCAGGTCTCACTGATCGGTTTTGGACTTATTTTTGGAAATCGTTTTCCGTGTTTCCACGGATTTAAGGGGGGTAAAGGTGTGGCGAATTATCTGGGTTTTACAGCCGCACTGACTCCCATGACAGCAATACTATCAGGTTGCGCGTGGCTTTCAGTTTACGCTGTTGTACGGATACCTTTTATCTCATCCTTCTTTATGATCTTCATCCTCGCCGTCGGAACACTGATAGCATACAATTCAAGCCTGTTGTCTGGTACGGGTGTATGCATCACATCCGTATTTATTTTTTTCAATCACAGACAAAACATCATGGACATGTGGAATGTAAAAAAATCTACTTAGGGGTTCTGGCCTTTCCCTGTTCTCGTAAAACCCTTCGCAAAGGCTTTCCAATTCTGTTTTTCGGAATTTCATCAATGAACTGGATGCGTTTTGGCATCTTAAATGCCGGAAGCGTTTTCTGACAATAATCAAACAACTCCTTTTTATCAATGGGTACGTCTTTTTCCATCACCAGAAACGCAGTGATGGAACTTCCCCCCAGACGATCGGGCATCCCAACAACACACGCTTCTTTTACGTGGTTGTGTTCTTCCAGTACGTGTTCAACCTCAGTGGGATAGACATTAAATCCCTTTGACAAAATCATGTCATCTTTTCGATCAACAAGGTAAAAGAAACCGTTTTCATCCATTCTGGCAAGATCACCGGTATATAGCCATTCGTTCCGGAGCGCCTGCTGTGTTTTTTCGGTATTTTGCCAATATCCTTTCATCAACTGGGGGCCTTTCACTGTGAGCTCACCCACGTCTCCGGTTCGGCAAACACGATCCCCGTTTTCAATATCCACAATTCTCGCCTCTGTATCTGGCAGTGGAATACCAATACTCCCTGAAATGGCGTTTCCATGAAACGGGTTGATGTGTGTTGAAGAAGATGCTTCAGAAAGGCCATAGGCTTCTACAATCCATTTCCCGGTAAGTTCTTTATATTTTTCCTGCACCCATGTTGGCATGGGCGATCCCCCGCCGCTGGCAATTTCGATGGAGGAAAAATGGTCTTTCGTAACATTGGGATATGATACAAGGGCAGCCCACAATGCCGGCACTGCAGGAAACGAAACAGGTTTATATTTTTTTAACAGATCCAGTATGCTGACAATATTCGACCAGTCAAACATGGGAAGCAGTATCATTCTATATCCTTTAAACACCGATACATGGAGACATACGGTCATGCCAAATACGTGAAAAAAAGGAAGGATGCAGATAACCGATGGATTTTTATGGTAAATAACCGGATTCCAACTGCTGATTTGTATTACATTTGAAAGAATGCTTTGATGGGTAAGGGATACCGCTTTGGGCATTCCTGTAGCGCCGCTGGTATATTGCAGTACAGCGATATCGCGGGGGGAACAGTCCGGATCGGGCTCTGATTGGGATTGTGCCGCCACAAGGTCATTAAACAGTATAAACTCCGGGATGGCTTTATCTGTTTTAACCGTCTTTTCCACGCCCATCACAGAGTGCAGAATGATATGCTCCACTGGAGTATCTTTTATTATATTTACTACATTCTGAACAAAAATATCGAGAGTAACAACAATCTTCGCTCCTGAATTTGTGATGAGATTTTTCAGTTCATCGCCATGATACATGACATTGATATTGGCAATAATCGCTCCGATTTTCATTGCCCCATAAAATGCGATGACATAGGTGGGTGAATTGGGCAAGAGCAAGACAATCCGATCTCCTTTATTTACCCCAAATTGGCGAAGGGCATGTGCAAATCCGTTGACTCTTTCGTTGATCTCTCCATAAGACAGATCCATGTCATTAAGAGTCGTCGCAATATACTCAGGATGATCGGCTGCTGTTTTTGTCAAAAGCTCCGGAAGCGTCATGTCCGGATAGTTCAGCGTATGCGGAACGTTCTTGTCATAATTTTTTAACCAAGGTTTTTCCATCTCAATTAGGCTCCTGTTATTTTCCCATTTTTTCTATTTTTTTTTGCTTTAGTTTATTCATGCTCAAATGTTCTTTTTGCAGAAAGAAAAGAAGGTATATGCATCAGCATATACATCAGGCTGTTTCTATGCTCCCATAGCCGTTGTTTAAATTTTTCGCGCCATGTTCGATCCGAATAAAATCGTTTAATGTGTTCATTGTATAATTGATCAAGTTTTTCTTTTGATGCCACGCCGTGCGGTACAAAAACAAAATTAAGACAGTTCATTTTCTTCCAGTCATTATCCAGTGTTCCAAACTCTGTGATAGATTTCCAGATGGGCGAGCCAAAAAAGGGTG
>JAABPS010000241.1 GCA_011391835.1 Desulfobacteraceae bacterium | reverse complement strand
CATGAGTTCGGCAATTTCAGGACACAGAATCTCCTTGCCGATAATTGACTCAAACGCCCTGTGCACCGCCGGATTTTTAAAGGTTCCGCCCTGGACAATGATATGCTCTCCCAAGATGGAAATATCTCGAACTTTAAGAACTTTATAAAGAAAATTCTTGACAATGGAGTAGGCAAGACCCGCTGAAATTTCGCTGACAGATGCGCCCTCCCGCAATGCCTGCTTGACTTTTGAGTTCATAAAGACCGTACAGCGCGTTCCAAGATTGCAGGGATTTTCAGCAGCACAGGCAATGGAAGCAAAGTCCTGAATGCCATAACCGAGGTTTTTCGAAAAAGATTCAAGAAACGACCCGCATCCGGACGAACAGGCCTCATTGACTTCAATATTGGAAATCACCCCGTCTTCAACGAAGATGGCTTTCATATCCTGGCCGCCGATATCAAGAATAAAGGAAACCTCTTCATTAAAACGCCGGGCAGCTTTGTAATGCGCAATGGTTTCAACGATGCCGTCATCTAACCCAAACGCTTTTTGAATAAGATCCTCGCCATAGCCTGTAACGGCCGTTCGTGCGATGTGAATATGCTTACCGCTTTTATCAACCCGTTCCTTGAGCGCCTGAAGTCCGTGTACGACTGCATCAATTGGTTTACCCCTGTTATTTGTGTAATAATCAAAGACAACATTTCCACCCGTATCAATTAAGACAATCTTTGTGGTTGTGGAGCCGGAATCAATACCTAAGAAAAAATCATCCCCTTGGGATTCGGTGAGACGAATTTTTGAAATACTGGAAGAAAGCCGTTTGCCGGCCCATGCCCCCCATTCATCTGTGTTTTTAAAAAGTGAAGGAAGGCGGTCGGAGTTGGTTTGAATTGATATCGTTGACGTTTTTAACCGATTTAATAACTCGCTGAGTTTGAGTGTTTTCTCTCTTCCTGACGAAATGGCCGCACCAATGGCCGGAAAAAGTTCCGGATGATCCGGACGGAGAATATCACGATCCGATACACGTAAAGCCTTTGTAAAAATCTGCCCCAATGAGGGTAAAAATGAAAGAGGCCCTCCGCAAAATAGGACGGCGGGCGCAATCTCAAATCCCCTGGACAGGGTTGTAATAATCTGCATAGCGACAGCATGAAAAATGGAAGCAGCGATATCTTCTTTAGACACTCCCCGGCTGAGCAGATTTTGAACATCGGTTTTGGCAAAAACGCCGCATCGGGAGGCAATAGGGAGGATACGGCTATACTGGCTGGCCAGTCTGTCCAATTGACCCATCGAGACATCTAACAGCGTGGCCATTTGATCAATAAATGAGCCGGTGCCTCCTGCGCAGCTTCCATTCATCCGGATATCCGGCCTTTTTTTGTCGCTGAAAAAAATGATTTTTGAATCTTCACCGCCAATATCAATCAGCGTTTTGACGTGAGGAAAAAGCGTGTGTGCGGCATTGGTGGAAGCGATCAATTCCTGGACAAAAGGAATGCCGTATTTTTCTGCGATCCCAAGTCCCGCAGAGCCGGTAATGGACACGTTAACGGATATATCGCCGATTTGGCGCAGAGCCTTTTCAAGAGAAGCGATGAGCGATTTGAGGATTTCAGCGTTGTGCCGTTTGTACTCAAAAAATTGGGCCTTCCCGGACGGATCCAGAATAACCGTTTTGGCAGTGGTTGAGCCGATATCGATACCCAGTTTCATGAAACCCCATGTTTCTTTTTTTGAATTTTTAGACAAAAAGAATATTCAGCTCTCCGTAACGCTCAAGCGAGAACAAAATATTCAGATATGGGATCAACATCCCACTTGATTGCATAACAGGTAATTTTATTTGATGTTACAACTTGCTGGACTATTCGCATAAACTTTTTACTAATGGTTTTTGCGGGCTAATTACCCAGCTTTGGTTTTTGCTTCCAGAAAAAGGTGTTCTGTTCGAACGCGTATGCCAATTGCAAAACCCCAAAATCATCCTGATGCCTCCCTACAATCTGCACACCTACTGGCAATCCCTCCGGCGTAAATCCGCACGGAACCGAAATGGCAGGCAAACCGGTTACGCTGATGTAGTAGCATGATTTCATCCAGTCAATATACGTCTCCATTGTTACATCATTAATTTTTTTCACATAACGATCCTTGATATCAAAAGGGGGAACCTGGCTGACTGGAAGAATCAGGTAGTCAAATTTTTCCATGAATTCCCGCATCCGATGATACAGGCGGGTTCGTTTTGCTTCAATACGGCTAAGATCAGGACCGCCCAGTTTTTTTCCTTCATCTGCGTTCCAGATAACTGTTTCTTTAATTTTATCCTTGTGCTTGAGAATGAGTTCATCCATCGTCAGCTCAACATACCAGGCTCGCCAGGCTTTAAAGATCTCATCCGTGTCGGTAAAATCAGGATGAATATCAATAATATCACAGCCAAAATCCTGAAATACTGGCCGCTGGCTTTCAATGACCTCCGTTACACGCCTGTCCACAGGAAGTCCTCCCAGATCACAGCTCCAGGCCAGGCGCGTTCCATTAAAATCTCTTTCAAGAGGTTGTGCAAATATATCGCCACTTTCCGCAATAGATATAGGTGAACGCGAGTCAGGTCCCGCAATGACACTGAGCATTAACGCAATATCTTTAACCGTTCTGGCCATGGGCCCGTCCACGCCCAATGTAAACCAGCCCAGCATACTGGGCCATACCGGAACCCGGCCAGGCGAAGGCCGGAAACCCACTACATTGCAAAAACTGGCAGGATTACGAAGGCTGCCTCCCATATCGCTGCCATCTGCCAGCGGCAGCATTCCGCACGCCAGCGCCACAGCCGCACCTCCGCTGCTTCCGCCGCAGGTTTTTGTCATATTATATGGATTCCGTGTTTCGCCAAACACTTCGTTATAGGTTTGAGAGCCGGCTCCAAACTCCGGGGTGTTTGTCTTTCCTACTGTAATGGCTCCCGCATTTTTCAGCCGTTCAACAATTATCTGATCCTGATCCGGTAAAAAATCTTTAAATATAGGAGATCCCAGCGTTGTTTTAACCCCTTTGGTCATGAATACATCTTTATGTGCAACAGGCAAGCCAAAAAGCAACCCGGCCTTCTCGCCCCGCGCCAAGGCTTTGTCCGACTCTCGGGCCTGATCCATGGCCTGATCCGGCAGGAAGGTCACAATAGCGTTTACCACAGGATTCGTCTGCTCTATGCGTGTTAAATGCGCGTCCATTACTTCTGCTACGGTTAGATCTTTCTTCCTGATATGCTCAACCAGTTCATTGGCCTGCATATAATAAATTTCTTCTGAAATCATATAGTAAACCGCTCAAAATAATTTGTCTGTTTTTCTATCTGTTTAAGAAATCTGATGATTGAATGTAAATAGTGTGGTATCCCATCAATTGAAAAAGTGTTAAGGAAAAATATTTAATTCATCAAATAATTATAGTATATAGTGCAATTCTTTACGGTTGTCAAAAAGCAACTAAATACTTAAGAAAAAGACGGCGCGGAAACAGCGAGAGGAACTGCCAATGAATGATCATGCAACAAAACGCTCTGCCCTGATAATTGCCACACTGATGTCATTTTTGTCACCTTTTTTAATTTCAGCCGTAAATATCGCTCTGCCGGCAATCCAAAAGGAATTCTCAATAAATACCGTTCTGTTAAGCTGGATTTCCACCTCTTATATCCTTGCAGCCGCCGCTGCACTTCTGCCAGCCGGCAGGATTGCCGATATCTATGGACGAAAAATTATCTACGTATGGGGGGTTGTTCTATTTGCAATTTCAACCTTTATATGTATTTTTGCACAATCCGTACAGGCCCTTATTTTGATTCGAATCGTCCAGGGCATCGGCAGCGCTATGGTTTCTACCACGGGAATGGCGATTCTGACATCGGTTTTTCCGCCGAAAGAAAGGGGAAGAGCCATTGGCATTAATGTGGCTGCTGTATATCTGGGACTTTCATCCGGCCCCTTCATCGGTGGCCTTTTGACACACCATCTTGGGTGGAGAAGTATTTTTATTGCCAGCACACCTCTTGGCCTGATTTCTATTTTTATTGTTATCTTTTTCCTCAAAGGTGAATGGGCTGACGCCAAAGGGGAAAAATTTGATTTTTTGGGCAGCATCATTTATTCTTTCTCCCTGGTTTCACTGATGTATGGGATCTCGAATCTCCCTGAAAATACCTCTGTTTTATTCGTCATCCTTGGATGCTGCGGCTTTATCTTTTTTATAAAACATGAAATCAGCACAGAAAGTCCGGTATTTGAGATACACCTTTTTAAAAATAACCGTGCATTCACATTTTCCTGTCTGGCAGCGCTTATTCATTATTCAGCCACATTTGCTGTGTCTTTTTTATTAAGTCTTTATTTGCAATATATCACTGGATTGAGCCCGCAGTCTGCCGGCCTTATTTTAATGGCGCAACCACTGGTGCAGGCATTCTTTTCTCCTCCTGCGGGCCGGCTATCCGATAAACGTGAACCAGGAATAATTGCTTCTTTTGGAATGGGCTTAACTGTCGTTGGCCTTTCTTTTTTAGTTTTTTTAAATACCCAAACACCTCCTCTTTTTATAACAGGCGTACTCATGTTGCTGGGGCTTGGTTTTGCACTGTTCTCGTCGCCAAACATGAATGCAATTATGAGTTCAGTAGAAAACAAGTATTACGGCATCGCTTCTGGATCCGTGGCAACCATGCGCACCATCGGGATGACTATCAGCATGGCCATTGCGACCCTGATTTTTTCAGGATTCATGGGAAAAATGGAAATCACTCCAGAAGTTTATCCGGATTTTATTATGGGTATTAGATTCACCTTTATCGTTTTCATTATTCTGTGTATAGCTGGAATATACTTTTCATTAGCCAGAGGTAAAATAAAACGCACCATGAGCAAGTAATGCCTACTGTCATGGATAC
>JAABPS010000240.1 GCA_011391835.1 Desulfobacteraceae bacterium | reverse complement strand
TTGGATGGTTCCGGCAAGGAAGAAGTCGGGGTTGAGTTTGAAGAATATGAAGAACTTGACCTTTCCGAGTTAGATGAAATGTTTGATAAGGAAGAAGTTGTCGTACCAAAAAAAGATGTGCAGAAAGAAGAGCTCGGCGACTTGGATTTTGGCATCGATATGCTTCCGAAAACAGGGAAAGAAACAACCGAGCCTGTAGCGGAAAAAGATCTTGGGATAGCCGATACGTCGGAGCTTGATTTTTCAGATATTGGGGAGATGCTGGAATCAGAAGAAGAGCTGGATCTGCCGGAGACAGCAGGGATTGTTGAAGATGAGTCCGATCTTGATTTCGGATTTGGAACTAAAACACTGGTAGATGAAAAGCCGAAAGTCGGCATGCCTGCAGAAGCATCAGCGGATAAGGATGACTTTGGCTTATCCGGGGATGCTTTTGATTTATCCAGCGATGATCTTGATCTGTCAGAAATGGAGAAAATGCTTCAGGAAACGGATAATTTGGATGAAGACATTTCACCGGCCCAACCATCTGCGCCAGTGACAAAGCCATCTCCAAAGAGAGAGGAAAAAGAAGAACCCCTTACAATGAAGGAAGATCTGGATTTTGGCTTGGATGAAGAAGACGCAAAGGAAGATTTTTTCAAAACCGAGGAAACGCAGGATATAGAGCTTGAGTTTGGCGTTGAAGAGGAGGAAGAGGAAAAGGAAGCGCCGCCGCTGAAGCCTGCTGAAATGACGGAAAAGGCAAAAGCGAAAGAGGATGATATTGAAGCGACGTATGATATGGGACTTGAGCTGGATAAGATTCGGAAGAAGGCCGCAGAAAAGATAAAAGGCACCCCAGTTGCAGAAAAAACATTAACTCCTAAAAAATCCAAGCCTGTAATAAAAGGGAAGCCAATACCGTTTGAAAAGAAGAAAAAACATACGCCGGCTCTGGTTGCGCTGCTTATCATCATTTTAGCAGTCGGGGTGCCCATTGCATTAACAAATATGGGGATTAAGATTCCTTATCTGAGCGATTTTATCAGCAGTTTGGATATAGAGATTCCTTTTGCGGATAAAATCCAGCAGGCAAATATTCCGTATATCAGTGATATGGTGAAGTCCGGTGAACAGGATGTTCAAGGAATCAGCAAGATAACCATAGTGGAACCATCGATCGACGGGTATTATGTGGAAAATGCAAATGCGGGCGTTCTTTTTGTTATATCCGGCCAGGTCCGAAATGACTATGATCAACCGCGCAGCTTTATAAATGTCAAAGGGCAGATTTATTCAAAGGGAAAGGCTAATAGTGAAACCCGAACAGCTTTTGCCGGTAATATGCTGGCTGAAAATGAGTTAGCAGAATTTGACACTGCTGCCATAGATAAACGGCTCAATCAGAAATATGGTGATAAAAAGTCTAATGTTAATATACCTAAGGGTAACGCAGTTCCGTTTATGATAATTTTTACCAAAATTCCTGATGAGTTGGAAGGGTATGACGTGGAAGTTGCCGGTTCTACTTTATTTCAGGCTGAGGCTGGAAAAAAATAGTGGTTTCATCTTGACTATGCCCGATCAAGCTGGTAGAGAGACCGCTGTCAAAATTATACGGAATAGGCAATATATGGATATTGAGAGGCAAGAGATATTGCGTAAAAGCAATTTAAAAAACAGATAGTTTGGGCGATGTAGCTCAGTTGGTTAGAGCATGCGGCTCATATCCGCAGTGTCCGGGGTTCAAATCCCTGCATCGCTACCACTTTTATATAAAAGCCCCTCCGGGATTCGCGAGGGGTTTTGTATTTCAATAGTTCAGTATTATGTTCTGTTGAACATCATCAGGCGTTTTTAGAATGTGAAAGTTGGTATTTGCCAGGAAATACGTAAAATGATATGAACGATAGCATGAAATTTCCATCTGCATCGTTGTAAATGAAAAGGGATGATTGCACCATGAAAAAACTTTGTGTCGCCCTCCTTTCCGGCGGGGTTTCTTCAGAACGAGAAGTTTCCTTAAATGGCGGAAACCAGGTGTATGACGCATTGGATAAGGAGAAATACACCATTGTTCGATATGACCCGAAAACGGATCTTGCCAGACTGGCGGCTGATGCAGATCGCATCGATTTTGCGCTGATTATTCTTCACGGGCCTTTTGGTGAAGATGGTACGGTGCAAGGAATGCTTGATTTGCTGGGGGTTCCCTACCAGGGTTCAGGTGTGACAGGTAGCGCGCTGGCCATGAACAAGCTGACTGCGAAACAGATTTATGAGCGCTCCGGTATCCCTGTTCCCCCATATATAGCCATCCGAAAGGGCGATCCTCTGGATTCTGAGACTGTCGTAAAACGGTTGAGTCTTCCACTGGTGGTTAAACCCGTCAATTGCGGGTCAAGCGTCGGCATGTCTATTGTGAGATCAAAAGAGGACTTGCCGGCGGCTGTTGAAAAGGCCTTTTTGCATGATACCTGTATTTTAATCGAAGCCTATATTAAGGGTGTGGAGCTGACGGGCAGTGTTATTGGAAACGATACACTGGAAGCCCTGCCCATTATTGAAATCATCCCGGATAAACATCATGAATTTTTTGACTACGAAGCAAAGTATACGCCAGGTCTTACCCAGGAGATATGTCCTGCGCGTATTGATGACGCCATGACGGAAAAAGCCCAAACATACGCCAAACTGGCGCACCGCGCGCTTTTCTGCAGAGGGTATAGTAGAACCGATATGATCCTTGCGGGGAAGGATGTGTTCGTTCTTGAAACCAATACAATCCCAGGGATGGCATCGACAAGCCTGCTTCCGCTGGCTGCGAAAACTGCCGGTATTTCTTTTACCAAGCTTCTGGACAGATTGATTGAACTGGGTCTGGAAGCGCATCAAAGGGGCGAACGGTAAATGATCGTCAGAAGCGTGAGCGAACTAAAGGAAAAATATGATTCGCTTGAGTCTGGAGATATTTTTATCGGAGATCTAACCGGCAAAGGCCGGAAGCATTTCATGTTTATTGATCTTCTGGAGCGGGGTGTCAACTGTTTCCCTTCCCCTCTTTCCCAGATGTTAAATGGCTCAAAGGTCGCGCAGGCAGTTGTGTTGCATCATTATATGTGCCCGCACACCCTTGCGGTTTTCAGACGACATGATTTAATGGAAGCCATCAGCACATACAACCAGCATAGCATCAACGCTGTTATTACGAAAACAGACAAAATGCATTGCGGTCATGGTGTGAGAAAATGGCAGGATATTGAAACGGTGTACAGCTTTATTTCTCATGAAGATTCGAAATATCCGTTCGTCCTGCAGCCGTTTCTTGGAAGCTTTACGGATGTTCGCGTTATCATTGTCGGAGAATATAGTGAAGCCTATATGCGGCAGAATCGAGATAATTTCAGACAAAACATATCCGCAGGAGGCAGAAGCTGTCCGTATGATATAACTGAAGAACAGAAAGCATTTTGCAACGAAGTCATGGCGCGGGGGAAGTTTCCCTACGGGCATATCGACCTTCAGATACTAAAGGACGGCAGATGTTATCTATCTGAGATAGCCTTAGATGGCGGCATTTCGGGAGCGAGCATTCAAAGAAAAGAACTTGATGAGCGGAAACGGGATTTGCTTGAGCGCCTTGCGCTTAATTCATGATTGGAAGGATCAGGCAGTATTGCATATTGGGATATTGGCAACGATCGGTTCCTTGTTTGAAAACCAAATGATGAAAGGAAGGGTATGATGAAAGTCCTGGTAATCGGCGGCGGCGGCAGAGAGCATTCGCTTGTTTGGAAAATCGCCCAGAGCCCCAAAGTGAAGAAAATTTTTTGCGCTCCGGGAAATGCAGGCATGGTAAAGCTGGCGACCTGCATTCCGATTAATGTGGAAGATATTCATGGACTTGCTAAGTTCGGGAAGGAAAATAAAATTGATCTTACCATCGTCGGGCCGGAAGCGCCGATTGCTCAGGGCATTGTTGATGTTTTCGAAAAACAGGGATTAAGAATCTTTGGCGCATCCAAGAAGGCCGCGCGGATCGAATCGAGCAAGTCGTTTGCCAAATGGCTGATGAACACGTATGGGATCCCTACAGCAAAGGGCAAAGCATTTACTTCTTACAAACAGGCTGAAAATTATATACGAAAAAAAGGCGCTCCGATTGTGGTCAAGGCAGACGGACTTGCAGCAGGCAAGGGAGTGTTGGTTTGCCGTACGGAAAATGAAGCCATCAATGCCCTTAAACATATCCTGATAAAGAAGGATTTCGGAGACGCAGGAAATAAGGTGGTGATTGAAGAATGCCTTGCAGGAGAAGAGGCGTCTTTTCTTGCTTTTACGGATGGCAAAACCTTGATTGCACTTCCATCGTCCCAGGATCACAAACCAATTTTTGATGATGACAAGGGCCCCAATACAGGCGGCATGGGCGCTTATTCTCCGGCGCCGGTGGTGGATCGGCACATTCATAGCAAAATCATGAAAGAAGTAATGGAGCCAGCGGTAAAGGCCATGGCTGCTGAAGGGTGTCCGTACAAGGGTGTTTTATATGCAGGGTTGATGATCCATAATGACCAGATAAAGGTCCTTGAATTCAATGGTCGTTTTGGAGATCCGGAGGCTCAGCCCCTTCTGGTGCGGATGAAAAATGATATTGTGCCAATTATGGAGGCAGTCATTGATGAACGGCTGCATGAGTGCAGTCTGGAAATTGATGATCGGGCGGCTGTATGCGTGGTGATGGCGTCTGGCGGATATCCAGGTTCCTACAAAAAAGGAGCGCCCATCTCAGGGCTGGATGCTGCGGGTAAAATTAAAGATGTGGTTGTTTTTCATGCCGGAACCGCACTGAAGGATTCCACAATTGTAACCAGCGGCGGACGCGTGCTGGGTGTTACAGCGCTGGGAGATTCGATTGAAAAAGCCATATCAAGGGCGTATCAGGCAGTTTCGAAAATAAGC
>JAABPS010000239.1 GCA_011391835.1 Desulfobacteraceae bacterium | reverse complement strand
TTGATGATGAGGAACGGTTTTGCAAAACAACGGCAAGGATTCTGGAGACCCGGAATATTTCGGTCAGCATACTGATACGAGGGGACGAGGCAATTCCGGAGCTTGAGAAAACGCCTTACGATGTGGTTTTGCTGGATCTGAAAATGCCGGGAATCTCTGGAGTGGAAATCCTGGAACGCATTAAAAAATTGGATCATCCGCCAGAGGTGATTATTCTTTCCGGTCATGCGTCCGCAGATATTGCCATGAAGACCACCCAGCTTGATGCTTATGATTATCTTCTCAAGCCCTGTGATCCAGAGGATCTGATCGTTAAAATTCGTCAAGCATATGAACGGGTTCGGCAAAAGCAATCTGAGCTGTAACCTGCCGTCAGGGCAGTTTTATTTTATAGTTCTCATTTAAAAAGCCTTCGGCAAGCTGGGCGATGCTTTGATCCGTATGCATCAGCATATCCATCTGGCGGGTATAGATGAGAAGCCTTCCCAGTTGATTCAGTTTATTGAACATAATTTCATCGGGCTGTTTCGAAAACCGGGCTGTTACGCGATCCCCGTGAATCTCGACCAAGAATTCCAGAGCCTGCACTACCTGCTGAATCAGTCTGGCCCTTCGTTTGCGGCGGTCATAATCCGCAGCTCCTCCCATGAATGAAAAATTGATATAATTCATATTAAGAACAGTACTGCAATAGGCATCCAGAACGCTGTAGTGATATCCGACCCGGGAACTGAAATTCAGATAATTATCTGAGATAATGGCAAAACTTTTTTCTCCGAATCTGTCAATGCCGTTTCGTGGAGGAGAGAGCATCTGTTCGCTCATAACGGAAAGAAATCCTTTAAAGCTTACCGGCCTGGGCTCAATCTGGGCAAGACCTTCATGAAGCATCCCGGAAAGAATTGCCTTAAAAGGAACGGATGTCACATCTTCAATAGTTATCCGTTTTTCTGTTTTTGCTCCTGAACGATCCCTAAGCCCTTTGCCCAGATCGATCACGTACAGATCAATGGGCAGGGCCGCATTTAATTTTACTGAGATATTCCCATAATCTACCGTGAAATTGCTGATATTAAACATTTCAGTATAGGAACGTTCGTGAATGAAACGCATGATATCATGAACTGTCCGGCAGTTCTCCGGCGTAAATGCAGGGGAATTGGGATCCAGCAGGTTTAAGGGGATAACAAACCCGGAAATCGTCTTCAATGCTTTGTAAACAGGGGAATATACAATGGAAGAGGCTTTTTGAAACGGCATGTTGGTCAACTCCGGAACTTCTCCGGGATATATGCATCCGGTGGTTGCATCCACAGTG
The DNA here is from genome assembly GCA_011391835.1 of Desulfobacteraceae bacterium. GTDB lineage: Bacteria > Desulfobacterota > Desulfobacteria > Desulfobacterales > JAABPS01 > JAABPS01. The sequence goes on along the minus strand of JAABPS010000239.1, from coordinate 3,643 downwards.
AACCACTCACCTTTTTTAAGCACGGTGGTAGCGCTTTTGAGATTCAGGAGAGTTGGCACCTGGAATTCCCTGGCAAGAGACGCCATGTGCCCGGTCACACTGCCGGATTCGATAACGATGGCTGATGTTTTCTGCATGGCCATGACATACAGCGGTGATGAATGGGCTGCCACCAGTATGCCGCCCTCAGGGAAATCCTTTAAATCCTGTTCACTGAAAACAGGATATGCAGGTCCGTATCCAACACCCGGGCAGGCCGTATTTCCATTTTCCAATATAGGGGAATACCCGGGCAACTGCCGGTTTGTCCTGTCATCCGCCTCATGACGCTGTACCCGAAGGGGTCTGGCTTGCAGAAGAATCACGCGATTGTCTTTGTCGATGGCCCATTCGATATCCTGCGGTGACTGGTAGTGTTTTTCAATGACGATTGCATATTCGGCAAGCATTGCCGCCTGCTGGGGGCTTAAGCAGGGTTGATGGTGAAGGTGGGTATCAACCGGTTTTTCAATTACATATCCATCCGGCTGGATTTGTAATTGTTTGTGTTTGTCAGCGATGTCTGAGGACAAGAGACGGTGTCCCGGCTCTCTGCTGATTTTATAGATATCCGGTGTTATTATGCCTTCCACTACGTACGTGCCGAGTCCCCATGAGGCATTGATGAGGATGGATGTATCGAGACGATCATTGGGGTTTGATGTGTAAAGAATGCCGCTTGTCTTGGCATTGATCATCTCCAGGCAGCCTACACTCATGTCCGCTTCTCCAAAGGGGATTCCCATGTGCAGCCGATAAAAAATTGCCCTGGGGGTAAACAGGCCTGCCAATACTTTTAGGTATTCTTTTATGATGTTATCCGGCGGAACATTGAGAATAGAAATATACTGCCCGGCAAACGACAGGTGAGAATCTTCACCGATAGCACTGCTTCGCAGCGCCACATGGATTTGTTTTTTAGCATCTACAAAACGTTCATATGCATCCAGAATCGCCTGTTCAACCGGTTTGGGGACAGTTGCTCCCAGAAAAAGTTTTTGAATCGTGTCGCTGACCTGATGAATGGAATCCGTATCGTCGACATTGAGTGCCATTTTTTGCTTTCGGATCTCATCCAGAAGATCATTTTCGCGGATAACCGCTTGAAATGCTGTAGTGGTAATGGCAAATCCTCTGGGTATAGGGATCCCAAGACTGGCTACTTCGCCAAGATTGGCGTTTTTCCCCCCTACAGCTGCCACCATCTCCTTATTGATATTGTTGAGGGGCAGCACATACTCCGCCGTAGCCGGAACGTTTTGTTCAAGTTGTTCAGCGATGCGTGCACGAATTTGATTGAGCGCTGTCGTAAAAGGCGCATAGGCGCGTCCGGATAACCGTTCAAAGCTTTTGATCATCCGGGCTGTATGGAATATCATCCGCGCGGTTTGCGTATGGATGTAGGCCATAGGGAATACACGGTTTTCGCTGAGTTTTACTTCGAAATCAGAAATAATCTTCAGCAGTTCTGAATTGGATTCCAGGATGGATTTAAAGTTGATGTATTTTTTACGGAAAACTTCGGTGACCGAACCTCCTGGGGCCGGCGGGCTGGATTTAATTTTGAACCTGGAAAGCAGTTTTTTCCACATAGTGTTTCTACACGCCTCAGCCAAGGTGGATTCCTGGCATTCGTGTATTTCTGAAGTCCGTAAAAAAAGCGTTACTTTTTAAATGGAACAGCATCCGTATGGGCTGTTACGGGAAAAGGTTCCGGAGAACGAAGCCGTTTGATGGTTATTTTTGCAATCACCAGGGTCGGGACACACATGAGCGCAAAACTCTTTATAAACATGGGTGTCAGGTTCTCTGGAGCTTCCTGGCTGGAAAGATACATGCTAATACAAATTTCCGCAATCAATAAAATATCAGTGAGGATAACGGCGATTTTTTGTCGCAGATTCATTTAATGCCTCAATTGCTTTGGTTCATGGATTCTGAATAGGTACCGGATGAAGGGGGTACGCAATTCTTCATCCGGTATCCTGTCTATTTTTTAAAGATATCAGTTTTACTGATATTCATAAAGCGCAAGGCCTTACCCGGTTCTTTATAATACATCCGCACCTCGTCTCCCATGGTCCACGTATCCGGCGGCAGGGCAAAATATTCATCCGGGACCGAGAATGTGATCAGCGTTTTCGTGTCCTCCAAAAACACGGTGATCGTTTTGTTATTCTGATCCATCAGAGGAAATTCTCTGGTTTTCTGATTTTGCGAATCATAGACCAGGGGATCCTTGGGATCGATCTTTTTTTCTTCAACCAGCGTGTAGGTTACGGTTGCTATAGTATTTGTGTTCTCAATAAAAATATCAACTTCTTTTTTATCCATATTGATATTCATCAGTTTCCCTGTCCGTGGCGCAGGACCGGTTTCATCCGGATCAGAGGGCAGAGTATAGGATATGGGAGGCAACTCAGTATAGTCCGGCTTTTTTGAATCCGGGCTTTTGTCCCGGAGCATGACGATAGTCTGTTCATTTTGATCATAAGCAATCACCCTTCCCTGGTCAACACGGCCGAATTCATTACACCCGCCTGTGACAAGCATACATGAAAAGGTGATGAGCAGTATATATTTGGTCATATTTTTTCTCCTTGTCCAATGGGTTGAAGATAGTTACTGCACTATTTGTTTTTTGGCGGCGATTTCCGCTTTGGCGCCTCTTACCATCTGAACAAAGATGTAACAAGACATTGCGAATACCAGCCCAAGAATCAGTACCGTTGCAGTGCCGTCAAGCATTGCACTGTATGCGGGAATTCCCTTGGCAAGAAGCTTTAATATAATTGAAAGTGCGCAACCAATGACGGCAAAGCCGAAGACAATCCGAATGCCGTATCCTTTGATGTATTTGGTTGCTACTGTTCCCACCTGGGCACCGATGGCTGCACCCACCAGCATGATGATTGCTGCAACCAATTCAGTGCGTCCCTTGAATGTATAGGTTGCTGCTCCATATAGGCCAGAAATCATCACTTCAAAGAGATCGGTTCCAACAGCCACATGGGTCGGGCAGCCAATGAGATAGATCAGAGCCGGCATCCGGATCAATCCGCCGCCGATACCCAGGATTCCGGCAAGCCATCCAGTAACGAAACTGACAGCAATCGGCAGCCATGCTGAACAATAAATCCCAGCCGCTTTGAAATGAATCATGGGGGGTATTTTTATTTTATGGAATGTCTTGTGCCACTCAATCCCTGTGGCCAGTTTGTCTTGGCTGTGGCCGGCAAGCCGGGCTTCCCGTTCTTTCCGTTTTTTCTTGGCTACGTCAGCAAATACCAGCCAGGCGATTCCTGTAAGGAGGAAAAGATACAGGTAGCGAACCACTACCTCGACATTCCCCAGGCGTTCAAGCCACATGACCATCTGGGCGCCCACTTCAAAACCGACAATGGTGCCCACCAGCATAATAAATCCCAATCGATAGTCAACATTGCCGAATTTGCCGTGCCGCATGGTGGCAATTAACGATTTGCCAGCCATGTGGGCGATATCGGTTCCAATGGCAAACGCCATTGGAAAACCCAGAATATTCAAGCCGGGAGTGACCATCCAGGCGCCGCCCATTCCAAAAAACCCGCCGATAATGCCAACC
>JAABPS010000238.1 GCA_011391835.1 Desulfobacteraceae bacterium | reverse complement strand
ATTTTTTGAGCTTGCTTGTACTTACCATAATAAAGCTCTTCAAAATCCGGTAATCCCGCCCTTCCTTCATTAACGGCTATTATGCGGTTTTTTTACTTCTGTAATCCATGACCGGAGAGTTTAATATTTTCGCAATAAATGCCGGCAAGAGTCAACCCGGCAAAAACCATTGACAAATCAGGCGCTTTATGGTTTTTTAAGTCCGCATTTCAACAATCTAACCTGAATTCCCATGCGTCCTTTTTGGCGCTTTATATAAAAAGACCATTTCGTTTTACAGTTTTCAGAAGAAAAATTGGGTTCGTAGCAAGCTATAACAAAAGTATGTGCATGCAATCCTTCGCTCTATAGCCTGATAAACTTGCGTGGGTGGTTACAGAAAAGAACTGAATTTCTTCTCGATTTCCATAATAACGGCTAATATTACCGGAACATGGAAAATTCCATCATATTTTTTCCATGTTTTATTGCTAATACGGCAATATGTGGAAAATTTTTCTATCGTATATAGGCAATACAAGGAAAACTTTTCACTTATTAACAATGTTCGAAGCTGCCGTGCGACACATTTGGAGTTTGTTCTTGAGGCATGCGTTCAGGTTGGCCTTGGTCTGGGAATTATTCGGACATGTGGATTCTGGCTGGAGTTTTTGTTTTGCCGGAGCATGATCGTGCTTGAGAGCGAGCGGGGACGCCAGAGAGTTTTGGTCTTTAGTCTGGGAGAGAATGGAGTTGTGAGAGAATTTTACGATTCGAACCATTCGCTGGAGGCAACAGCCACTTCGCCTGGCATTATGATGGTTACTGGAATTTCAACATCGTCAGCTTCGGTCCCGTCGCCTGTCAGCGGCTGTGCCTCAGCTTTTCGTTAGCCGGCAAGACGTAAAACAACAATCAATCAATGGAGGAAAAAATGTATAGAATGAAAGGGGCTATGTTCGTTATTGTTTGCTTTATTCTCCTCAACGGGTGGTCCTATGCCCAGGCGGAAAGTCAAAAAGGTGAATTACATGTTCCATCTCCAAGTCAACTTACCCAGCAAGATCATGGAAAGGTTTTCTTAGATCTCACGGATGAGCAATGGCGCATTCAGAATAAAATAAAGAAGGACATGTCGCATGCTGAGAAGGGTTGCACACTTGTATGTACCGGTTGCGTCTCCGTATGTGTCCCGGGATGCGATCCACCAAATGAGTATGGAACTGTTACAGGGTGTTCTTCTTGTTACAGCCAAAAAATAGTTTGCAAAGAATGTCATAAAGAATGTAAGTAGCATGTGAATTCGGTGTTTACATTTATTGTTTAGTATGAGTGGTTGGGGACCTATGATCGGCTAACAATAGGCTAAAGCGGACGGAGGGAACTTGTCGGTTTTCAGTCCGAGTTCAGTGACCACCGCCGCTTACCCCAAATGTTATGAATAAGATGAAGTGAACTGAACATA
>JAABPS010000237.1 GCA_011391835.1 Desulfobacteraceae bacterium | reverse complement strand
ATAAATATGATCAATCCAACACATCGAAAGTATATTATTTTTCTAACTGTATATGTACTTTTCAGTATTCTGCCATCTAGGGCACTTTCTGTATCAACCCAAGAACCAAAAGGCAATACCGGAACTGATTCGATCAAGACAACTTCTGAAATCAAAAACTATATAGAACCAGGAATAACTATTCTTGGTTTCGTGGTAGGTTTTGCATTAATAATATTTCAGTTGAACAAACAGCATAAAAACAACTTGAATTTGCAAAGGGAACAATTCAAGGCAAAAATCCAACAAGAAATTTTCAATGAAATTAGTGACGGCATTTATCAATCAACAAATGCTCACGTAAAAGTGCAAAGTAAACTTTTTGCTGTCAGACAAAAAATTGATAGTAAACTATTTTTGAAAAATGAAGGAATAAATACAAAACCATTATCTGAAAGAACAGATGATTTCATCGATTATCATTATGCTTTCTCAAGCTCAATAATCGAATTAATTTATATTCTTGAGAAATATGTAATCACAGATAGAATTTTCGAAATATTCAATATGGCTCTTCAGTCTGTTAGCCACGATTTAGATAAAAGTTACCAAAAAGTAAATGATTCACTCCTGAAGTTTCTACCAATAGACTTACCTGAAGATAAACAGCAAAAACTAGGAGTAAAAATTTTAGAGTCTAACCATAAATCAGAGGATGACTTCGAAACACTAAAAAATAATATCTCTAATTACAACAATCATGTGTTGGATATAGCGTGTTATTTACACGACCTAAAAACTGAAGCACAAAACATTCTTTTAGGCCAAATATTTAAAAATAAAGTTACTCCAAGAAGACCAAATGATAGAGAATATGTAGTTGTTAGCAAATCCACAACAAGAACTTTGGATGAGCAAGAACATTACTTCATGCATGAAACTAACTGGGGTAAAAACTGGCAAGCCTCCTTAAAGAGGGCAAATAAATAAAAACTTTCATAACAAAGCGTTTCACCTCGCTCCACTGCGTTCCGCTGGACTCGCTGAAGCTCGCCGTTGAACTTACCGTTAACATCAGGGGGATAAAAGGAATATAGACAATGGAAATGTGCCCAGGATGTGGGAAAATAAGGAACATGGTCACGTCCATCTCCAGTCGGGCCGTGACCGACTCCTCTGGAGAAAAAAAGGGAATTGAAACCATTTCATATCACTGTGAACAATGCAATCAGTTTGTCCGCAGCGAAGAAAGGGTAAAGGCTTCCGGGGAATAGCCCAATGTCTCTATGTCAAAATACAACTGCCGTTAACCCGTCACACGTGCCGACCCAAATAGTCGGGCGGCACAGTTCATTGTTAGGTGCCTATGGCGTGAGGATATCCCCTTAAAACGTGAGGTCAATATGTTTTCAGATACCGGTAACTTGTCTCTTTGGTTAAGTGTATCTTTTATACTGATATCATTATGTGGAATACTTGTTGTTTATTTAATAATTAAGAATAAAAGTATTGAAAATGAAAATATTGATAAAATTATTGAATTAGGAAAATGGTTTATTGTCTCTGTGGCCATAACATTGTCAGTTTCAATAGTAAATGATGGTTTCAGGGAAAGGGATCAAGACATAAAAGAAATAGAAGTTTTTGAAAAATATACTTCTATTGTTCTAGAGGCCGATGGTGCCGTAAAAAGAAAGTTATTATGTGATTATTTCGCTTCGGTATCACCAGAGGGATCAATAAGAAAGTCATGGGAAAGATACAAAGAAATAGTAGATAGAGATATAGCTGAGCTTAGAGAGGCTGAAAATAAGCTTGCTACCATAGTAATAAAAGTAGAGGAAGGCACTGCTTCACCATCAGAAAAAGAAGAAAAATTTCGCTTACAAGAAAAAGCATCCTCTTTAAATCAAAGTCTTATCCCCCAATCCAACCAGGCCGATCTTAAGCCACGTGTATATTTCCACATCAGAAATGAATCTGAGCGTACTCAGGCAAAGCAAATAGCAAAAAACTTAGAAAATAGTGCGAACGTTGTTGTTCCAGGGGTTCAGCGGCTTGACGCAGGGCCGTCAGTTACTGAGTTGCGTTACTTTAAGAGCGGAGAGGAGCAGGAGGCCAACCAAATTGCTAGTGCCCTTTCGTCATTGGGTCTAAAAGTTGAGACGAGATATGTGAAGGGCTTTGAATCCTCCAATAAGATTCGGCCAAGACATTACGAGCTTTGGATCGCAAGCGATGGGCTATAGAAGGCCTGACGCTGCGCCTGCTGCTGCCACCCACCAGCCTCAACTACGCTCCGACTTTTGGGTGTAGCTGTCTGGGGAGTATAGGGGACGTATTAAACTTTTAAACTTGATTCATATTTGTTGATATGGGTAGTATTAGGTAGTATTGGGGACATCATAAATAAGTAAACAACTTTTATTTTAGCATGATTTTTAACTTTCTTAAGGATGCGCTCAATCCATTAGGGCGTTATGCGTATGCAAATCCGCCGAATGAGTCCGTCAGGAGGGACAAAAGCTATGGCGACAAATCCCGAATTCATTTCTCCCTGCGGTCTTTATTGCGGTGTCTGTGCCATTTACATCGCCCACCGCGACAATAACATCAAATTAAAGGAGCGGCTGGTAAATCTCTACAAGGGAGAAACTCCGGGTAAAGGCACACTCCCCAATAGCGAAACTCTGTCCATAGAAGACATTCGGTGCCGCGGCTGCTTATCGGATGAACGATTTATGCATTGTCGCCAGTGCGAGATAAGGAACTGCACAAAGGAAAAAGGATACATCGGGTGTCATGAATGCGATGAATTTCCCTGTCATCACATTGACAATTTCCCCATGGCCATCGGCAAGAAGGTTATACTCAGGTCTGTTCCGTATCGACGGGAGTTCGGCACTGAAAAATGGATTCGGGACGAAGAGGCCCGCTATATATGTCCCGATTGCGGCAATAGAGTTTTTCGCGGCGCGATGAGGTGTAATCAATGCAAAGCTCAATTGGATCTGGATTAACCCGTCTTATTTTCTTTTGCCACCGTGGATACTTTTCATGTATAATGCGCGGTCAAGAACGAGCCGGATTTTATTTTGACGCATCTGATTCAGATACGATATTATCAAGAAATGGAGAATCGACTACGCCTTTACAGTAAAATGATATGATAACAGAACAATTGCATACACTTGACCATATTCGCAAATCTTTTAACGGTGTTACAAGCAGAACTGACCGTTTTGAGATCGGTCAGTTTCTGACACCTGCCGCGATAGCCAGGTTTATGGCGTCCATGTTTGAAAGCGGACAACGGGATGTGAGGATTCTGGACCCCGGTGCAGGGACTGGCGTTCTTTTTGCGACGACCATAGAAGCCATGCTTTCGCAGGATAATCGTCCTCTTTCTATTAAGGTGGTTGCCTACGAAACAGACAGCACGATCCTTCCGTATCTGGAAGAGACCCTGGAAAGGTGCCATTCGCTTTGTATATCAAACGGCGTTGAGTTTTATGGAATCATAAAGCGCGAAGATTTTGTCTCGGCTGCTACTGCGGAAACA
>JAABPS010000236.1 GCA_011391835.1 Desulfobacteraceae bacterium | reverse complement strand
GGTGAACTCGGCATACCCGCTGTCATGCTGTTTGGCATCCCGGATAAAAAAGATCCGCTGGGAACCTCAGCGTACGCAAATAATGGCATTGTCCAAAAAGCCGTTAAAGAGATTAAAAACAAGGCATCGGACATTGTGATCATCACCGATGTCTGCCTTTGCCAGTACACGGATCATGGCCACTGCGGTGTCGTGGATGGCCACACAATTGACAATGATGCGACCCTTGATCTGCTCGCCAGAACAGCCCTTTCTCACGCTGCTGCCGGCGCGGATATGGTTGCTCCTTCAGACATGATGGATGGCCGTGTTTCTGAAATCCGCGACAGTCTGGATGAAAACGGCTTTGTCAATACACCGATTATGTCTTATGCGGCAAAATACTGCTCTTCATATTATGGGCCATTTCGCGATGCGGCAGATTCCGCACCAAAATTCGGGGATCGTAGAACCTATCAGATGGATCCAGCCAACGCTCTGGAGGCCATCCGGGAAGTGACCCTGGACATCGAAGAAGGCGCAGATATCATCATGGTAAAACCTGCCCTTCCATATCTTGATGTTATCAGCCGCATCAGAGAGGAGATTGATCTTCCTGTGGCTGCGTATAATGTCAGCGGTGAATACGCCATGATAAAAGCCGCAGATAAGATGGGCTGGCTGGACGGCGAAAAGGTCATGATGGAAACCCTCACATCCATAAAAAGGGCCGGAGCAGATATGATCCTTACTTATTTTGCCTTAGAGGCTGCCCAGATATTGCAGGGTTGACTTCCCTTATCTGTCAGAATGGATCAAAAAAGCAGGCGATAACTAATATGACAAAACAACCACCCCATCCCCATGCAAAAACCAACGAAGGAAACCTTCGGCTCGTTGCCTGGGAAATAACCCGAAACTGTAACCTTTCCTGTATTCACTGCCGGGCATCCGCTGATATGGGCCCTCATGCAGGTGAACTGGAAACCCACGCATGCTTCAATCTTCTTGATGAAATCGCTGAAGTAGGAAGCCCTATTGTTATCCTTACCGGCGGAGAACCATTGCTTCGGCAGGATATCTTCAAAATAGCCTGCTACGGTACAAATAAGGGCCTTCGAATGGTCATGGCCCCCAATGGAACCCTGATAACCGAATCCTATGCGAAACAAATGGCCGATGCAGGTATTCAACGAATAAGCATCAGTCTGGATGGCGCCTCCAAAGAAATGCATGATACGTTCAGAGGTGTTCAGGGCGCCTTTGAAGGTGCAATAAACGGAATCAAACTCGCAAAAGATGCTGGTATTGAGTTTCAAATCAACACAACCATTACACAACTAAACCTTCATCAAATTCCAGCCATCCAGGAACTGGCCGTAACCCTGGGCGCTGTTGCCCATCATATTTTCCTTTTAGTCCCCACTGGCCGTGGAAAATATATGATTGACCAGGAGATCACTGCCACAGAATATGAACAGACCTTAAACTGGTTTTATGACCAAAAAGAAAAACTGCCGCTCCAGTTAAAGGCAACATGCGCGCCCCACTATTACCGCATACTCAGGCAACGGACAAAAAAGGAAGGAAAATCTGTCTCATTTAAAACCCATGGGTTGGATGCAGTAACCCGGGGGTGTCTGGGTGGAACGGGATTTTGTTTTATTTCCCATCAGGGCATTGTTCAACCATGCGGATTTCTTAATTTAAACTGCGGAGATATCCGGCAAGCCTCTTTTTCCAGCATCTGGAATACGTCGGATATTTTTTTATCTCTGCGTGATTTCAGCCAGTTAAAAGGCAAATGTGGAAAATGTGAATTTAAAGCTGTTTGCGGCGGCTGCAGGGCAAGAGCCTATGAAGCCACCGGTGATTTCCTGTCTGAAGAACCGCTTTGCAGCTATATCCCAGGATAAAGCAGCTTCCGTGTGGCTTTTTGAATAAAAAACAAAAATTATTTGTTTTTCTCTTTAAAACTGGTAAGATGAGAACAATTCAAATATCACATAATATATGTTGATGCTTGAACTTGATAAACCTGTCATAACTTTATTATTAAAGGCATGAACCATGAAAATTCATTCTCTCATGATACCAGATCCTATTACGATCAAATCGAATGCCTCTATTCAGGAAGCAATCGAACTGATGAAAATAAACTCTATCCGCCATTTACCGGTCATCTCTGAAAAAAAGCAATTAAAAGGGCTTCTTACGCTGGCTGATTTAAAGCAGGGTCTTATCCCGTCAATGGTTGCCGATTTGACCCTTGTGGATCTGATGATTCGAAATCCGATAACGATAAGCCCTGACGATGATATAGAAACTGCCGCTCAAATTATCTACAAAAAAAAAATAAGCGGAATGCCTGTTGTTAAAAACCATAAACTTGTCGGCATCATTACTGAAACGGATATTTTGAGAGCCTTTATTGATATGATGGGTATTTTAAACGCAAGTTCACGAATAGATGTAACCATCGGAGATGAACCTGATGCATTTAAAAAAGCCGTACAAATCATCCACGATAAAGGTGGAGACATTATTAATGTAGGTCAGACGGCAAGGGAAACCGGGAAAAGAACCTATTATTTCCGGCTTTCAGCATGCAAAACCGGTGTTATCAGAAATGCTCTTGAAAAGGAAGGATTTGAGGTAGTTGACGCTATGGACTAAAATAGCGGGACGGATGAACTGTAGCTGTTTATTCGCACGTTAAGGACACTTTATTCCCCTTTATTTTTCCCCTTTACGATTTATTCCGCTTACCACCAAAAATCCTGCTGCTTTTATCATTGCGCCACTGGCATTCCGATCCATAAAATCGATTGATAAATCAAAGACCTGCTGATACTATACCCCTATATATTGTACGCAAACTAATTTTTTATACATTAAGTTGTGTTTTTTTCTTTACAAATGATTTCATTTCTGCTATTTTTTTATGCATCTGTATGATTCAAAAATATTGAAGAGTTATAGATAATAATGGAGGAATTGTCATTATATGAAACTTAAAAAACTTGAAATCTCAGGATTTAAATCATTTTTTGATAAATCCACCATCTCATTTCCGCCCGGCGTCTCGGCTGTTGTCGGCCCTAACGGATGTGGAAAAAGCAATATTATCGATGCATTAAAATGGGTTATGGGAGAACAGAGCATCAAACAGCTTCGCGGGAAAACGATGGAAGACGTTATTTTTTCGGGAACAAATGGCAAAATGCCGTTAAATATGGCTGAAGTCTCCTTAACGCTTAAAAACGATAATGGTTCCGCTCCGGAAGAATTGAAAGACTTTACTGAAATTAATTTAACACGAAGACTTTACCGTTCCGGAGAAAGCTCCTACTATATCAATAAACAACCCTGCCGGTTAAAGGATATTCATAATGTTTTCATGGGAAGCGGGTTGGGTTCAAAATCGTACGCAGTTATTAAACAGGGGAATATTGGAGCTATCACCGACGCAAGCCCCGAAGAACGAAGATTTATCATTGAGGAAGCCGCCGGTGTTACGAGATTCAAAAGCAGAAAGAATGAAGCCATTGGGAAAATAGAATCCACAAAACAGAATCTGCTGCGAGTTGAAGATATTCTCACAGAAATAAAAAGGCAGATGGCCGGACTGAAGCGTCAGGCCAGAAAAGCCGAACTTTACAAAAACCATCAGAAAAGAATAAAAACACTGGATGTGCGGCTTGCCCTAAATTATTTCGATGACTATACACGGCAGATCGAGGAAGCCGATGATTTACTCCGGGAACTCAAGGACGCAGATATCAGCCATACATCCACATTAAATAAATTAGACGCAGCGGTTGAAGAAATAAAATTAAACCTCGAACAAAAGAACCAGGAAATATCTGAACAAAAAAATCGTAATTTTGAAATCCAGCGCAGCATTGATAAAATGGAAAACGAATTAGACCATCTGCGCAAAGAAGTTCAACGGCTTGCGCTTGAAATTAAGGAACTCCAGAAAACCCAGGAAGATTTGGAAACAAAAAACAAAAATATCCTGTCTGAAGTAACCCAGGGTGAAACACAAAATACAGCATTAAACGAGGAGATGCAAAATGTTCAGGCAGGCCTCGACAAGGAAAAATCTATTCTTCAGCAGATAAAAGACCAATTCGCTGATTTAAACCGGGAGCTGGACACCTGCAAAACGAATCTGATGGATCATATTGCCCAGGAAGCCCGATTTAAAAACATCTACCAGAACACAGCGAGCAATAAAGAAAACCTTAAAAAACGTCTCAAAAGGATCAATGAAGAAGAAAAGACCGCAGAAACAAATGCATCTGAGTTGTTGAATAATGAAACCCTTTCAGCAAAACAGTTTGAGTCATCCAAAAAAGAAGTTGCCGATCTTAAAACCAGTATAGACGCCATTCAGCAGGAACTGAGTGGAAAAAATAAATCGCTTTCCGAACAGGTTAAAATTGTTCAGACCTTAGATCTGGATAGAAACAAAGCCCGGTCTAAATTTATCACGTTAAAGAAAATGGAAGATAATTTTGAATGGTATAAAGACGGCGTAAAAGCAATTATGAAAAGAGGCTCTGACTCAAATCCTGACACAGATACGGGTAACGGGGTACTGGGATTAATGGCCGATATTATTGAACCAAAATCTTCCTATGAAACGGCTGTTGAAGCGGTTCTGGGCGAAACGCTTCAATATATTATCGTAAAAGACCAGCAGGTAAGTGTTGACTCGATAGGCTATCTCCAGGCCAATAATGCCGGACGCAGTGGATTTATTCCAATCGCATCCGTCAAGCACATTGAAAACGGTGTATCCGCTCAGCCGGATCCTTCTAAAAAACTCTTGAATAATATTACCATAAAGCCGGGATTTGAAAAAATCGCTGATGCGTTGCTGGGGCATGTAACCGTTGCCAGCGACATTGAAGAAGCGCGAACTATTTTTAATCGAAACGGCACCCTTCAAACAATTGTCACAAAAGATGGAGATATCATATCCCACCAGGGGATCATGATCGGCGGCAGTAAAG
>JAABPS010000235.1 GCA_011391835.1 Desulfobacteraceae bacterium | reverse complement strand
ATACTTCCCAGTATGCATTGTCGCAAGAATTTTGGAGGAATGTCTCCCCGGATCTCTCCCTCGCTGATTCCTTCTTTAAGAATTTCAAGCACAACGTCGCTGTATATTTTAACCAGTTCATAGGTTTCGCTTTTGTAATAGTCAGGATGAGTGCGTACTTCAAGCAGAAGAATTTTCGCAAACACCCTGTTGTTTGCATACACATGGATATGCGACCAGATAAGCTTTCGAAGCTTATTAAGCGATCCCTTTATGCCCTTGAGTGCGATCCGTAACTGGCTGTGATATTGCAGCAAATATTCACTCAGGATCTGGTGCAGCAGGTCGCGCTTGTCTTTAAAGTATTTATAAATCAGCGCATCTGTCACGCCCGCATGCCTGGCTATTTCGGCCGTAGAAATAGAATTAAATTCCTTTTTTTCAAGCAGTGCAATCAGTGCCTTTGCGAGCTTTATCCGCCCCTGCGGAAGCTTCTTGCCTTTGGCCAAGCGTTTTTTTAGATATTTCGAGTTATTTAATATTGTCATATTCATCAGCCGTTTTAGTTATTGTCGTGATCATAACTTCCGGATTTTTAAAATTCCTTCTTTTTACAATCCTTCCATTTTCGTTATAACTTCTCTCATAATTTCGTCTGTACCGCCGCCGATGGACAAGCCGCGCGCATCCCTGTAATATCGTGAGATAAGCATCTCATTCATGTATCCCATGCCACCGTGCATCTGGAGGCACCCATCAGCGATCTTGCTTAACATGGACCCTGCAAAAAGTTTTCCCATGGATATTTCTTTCGTGGCATCTATGCCAGCCATCTTTAATCGAACAATATGGTAAATAAGCTGCTTTAAGCATTCTATTTCTGTAAGCCAGTCGGCAATTCTATGCCTGAGCACCTGTCGGGATATCAGGGGTTTTCCAAAAACAATTCTTTTCCTGATATAGTCAACGGTCATATCAATAATATCTTTTGCAGCAGTGCACACAAATGGAAGCAGGGAAAACCGTTCATGCTGAAACTGTTTCATCTGATAAATAAATCCCTCTCCTTCTTCTCCGATACGATTTTTTACAGGTACGCGCACATTATCGAAAAAAAGCTCAGCCGTGTCACTGATCCATACGCCCATCTTTTCAAGTTTCCTGCTGACATGAACGCCCGGAAGTTCAGTGGGTACCACAAACAGGCTAAACGAATGATATCCAGGTTCATCGCTTGTGCGTGCCAGAAGAGTTAAAAAGTCCGCCTGGGTTCCATTGGTAATAAACATCTTTGATCCATTAATCACATAGACATCTCCATCCTTTTCAGCACGGGTTTGCAACGCTGCCACATCTGAGCCTGCACCTTGTTCCGTTACCGCAATCGCACCCACCATGTCACCGGAAATCGCAGCTGTTAAAAATTTTTCTTTCAAGTACGCGCTGCCAAATTCATCAATAGCCGGAGTCGCCATATTCGTCTGTACCGTTATGGCCACCGACAGGCCAAGAGCCTTAATGTGCCCAAGCTCTTCAAGAAACACGGTTTCATACCAGTAGTCAAGCCCCTGCCCCCCATATTTCGTATTGTACCGGATCCCCAAAAAACCCAGATGACCCATTTTTTTGAATATCTGCTTTAATGGCGCAATCCCCTTTTCTTCCCATTCGTCCACATGGGGATTAATCTCTTTTTTTATAAAATCGCTTACAGCCTTTCGTACCAATTCATGGTCTTTTGTAAAATAGTGTGGATCGTTTGATTGAATGACTGCTCCCATTAAGCTTCTCGTATTGTGTGAAAGGATAGGTGAAGATAAAGTTAGTAAACATCACCCGGTTTTCTTTGTCAATACCATTCTGCTGACTTCCTTTTCTCAGTCAGAATGGACGTATGTTTAACTATCCTTATTTTCTATAAATTTAAGTTTTATTCTCCCGTATCAATGGCGCCGCATCATTTTGCTGATTCGATGGGAACTCAATTGAAAACGGTTGACAGCGTATCATAAGGTTAGTATTACTTACTACAGAAATCAAATCATTCACTTTCTGTTTTGAACAACCATCTGCATAGTACAATATCTTTAAATTAAGGAACATCCATGAAACACTATGACATTATTGTCATCGGCGCGGGTAATGGAGGCCTCACGGCTGCGGCAACACTCGTAAACAAAGGAAAAAATGTCCTTCTTCTGGAAAGGCATAACATTCCCGGAGGATGCGCAACAAGTTTTTGCCGGGGCAGGTTTGAGTTTGAAGTAGCGCTGCATCAACTCAGCGGGATGGGCACCCCTGCAAAACCGGGTCCATTACGATCCACTCTGCAGCGATTGGGCGTGCTGGATCAACTCGAACCAATCCCCATGGAAGATCTGTTCCGCCTGATCATACCCGGCCAGATAGATATGACACTGAAACCGGACAGGGCCGATATAATTCGCACATTACAAAAAAGATTCCCGGACGAAAAAACATCCATCGAAACGTTTTTTGATCTGACATACAATTTCTTTACACAAGTCATCAGCGTCATGTATCTCAACGACCCGGAAGCCACGCCTGATAAATACCCGCTCTATTTCAAATATGCTCTAAAAAGCGCCAAAGAGGTGTTGGACAGCCTGTTTCAGGATCCTCTTTTAAAGACACTGCTTTCACCCTACTGGACTTACATTGGCCTTCCTCCAAGCAAAATGGCATTCACGGAGCTTGCAGCCATGTTTTTTGCTTTTATTGAATTTTTGCCGTTCCATTTAAAAGGGGGTTCTCAAACGCTGTCAAATGCCATCGCAGATAAAATTATCGAACGAGGTGGCGACATTCGATTCAATTGTGGTGTAAAAAAGATCATTGTCCAGGACAACCAGGTAAAAGGGGTGATCACGGACACCGATGAAGTAATATACACAAACTGGATTGTTTCCAATGCGTCCAAAGTGGCAACTTATATTGATCTGATCGGCAGCGAGCATATTCCCCAAAGTGTAGTAAAAGAACTCAAGAAAAGCACATTGACTCAATCCGCATTTACAGTGTATCTCGGCCTTGAATGCAAACCCGAAGCCATTGGCATGACGGCGGCCACCAATTTTCTCTTTCCGCATACAGACATGGAAGCGGTGTATGAACGGATGAAGCACCGGGAAATTACCGATCAGGATGCCCTTGTGCTGAGCTGTTACAATCTCGCAGATCAGAGCTTCTCTCCACCCGGGACATGTCAGGTGGCTATCGTAACACTCAAATACGGAGATACGTGGCTCACCGTCCCTCCCTCTCAATATGCCGCTGAAAAATATCGCGTGGCAGATGCCATGATCCGTGTTGCGGAAAAAGCCTTTCCGAATATAAAGAACTATATTGAAGAAATCGAAATCGCAACGCCGCTTACCCACCTGCGGTATTTGAATCATCCAAAAGGATCAGTGTACGGATTTGAGCATTTTATTAAAAATTCGGAACTGTTTATACCCAATATATCCCATATAAAAGGGCTATACGGCGCTGGGGGGTCCTATGGCCTTTGCGGTTTTCAGCCCACTCTGGATTCCGGAGTCTTAACCGCATCCAAATTGCTCAAAGACATGGGCGCATAGCAGGAGACAGGCAATGAATGAAAAAATTCTCAAACAGCTCGAAGGGTATGAAACTGTTAAAGCGGATATGGAAACAGCCGAAAAATACGGCGCCGACTTCAACAGCGAAAAGGGAAAAGTCTTAGAATATATTCATCGTCTTCATCCTGCAACAATGCGCCTGAAGGTAAGCAGAATTATCCAGGAAACACCTTCCGCAAAAACCTTCCGACTGGTATCACAAGATGGTTACCTCCCGCCGTTTCAGGCAGGCCAGTATATTTCCATCATTTTTGACATTTCAGAAATCCGCACGAGCAGGCCCTTTAGCATTTCATCTTCTCCGACTCAGACAGGGTACTATGATATTACCGTGCGCCGTGTTGAAAACGGGCTGGTATCGAACTATCTTTTAGACACTGTTAAAAACGGAGACACATTTGAAAGCTCAGGCCCCTGCGGCACCTTTGTGTTTAATCCGATTATTCATGACTCCACTATGGTCTGCATCGCAGGAGGCTCCGGCATTACTCCGTTTATGAGCATGATTCGTGAAATTACCGATTGCGGACTGGATCGTACAGTGTATTTGTTTTATGGGAACAGAGAATTAAAGGACATCATATTCCATGAAGAACTCACTCGGATTTCCAATGATTTTTTAAATATCTTTTATATCCCTGTTATTGAAAATGTCTCAAAAGATTTTACAGGTGCATGCGGACTTATCACAAGTCAGCTTTTAAATGATACGCTTAAAAAACACTCCAATAAATCCTTTTTCCTTTGCGGCCCGCAGGGAATGTATGATTTCTGCCTGCCGCAACTGGATCATCTGGGAATCCCAAAACGAAAAATCAGGCAGGAAGTATACGGCCCGTCTGTTGACATTTTTGATTATCCGGGATGGCCAAAAGAGATAAAGAAAAAGGATACGTTTAAAATAAGCGTTAAAGGCCGATCAGCAATCAAAGCTGCAGCCGGAGATTCACTTCTTTCATCCCTGGAAAAGAATAAGATTCTGGTGCCATCCATCTGCCGATCCGGCGGTTGCAGTATGTGCCGCGTCAAAGTACTATCCGGTAAAGTGTTTCAACCCGCAGGCGTGCCCGTTCGTGCTTCGGATAAGCAATTTGGCTATGTTCACTCCTGCATGTCATTTCCTGTTGAAGACCTGGAAATATTAGTTTAGCATCTCACCTGCTTATATGGAAATTCTTTCACAAAATTTTAAAGCCGGCAAACGATCCCTTTATCACAGGGCATCCATTCTTGCGCTCATTACCATCTTTTACAATATCCTTGAAGGCGTTGTTTCCGTGTTCTTTGGCATGGAAGATGAAACCATCGCCCTTTTCGGATTTGGAATGGATTCGTTTGTAGAAGTCATATCCGGTATGGGGATATGGCACATGATTCGCCGGTTAAACCAACACCCGGACTCATCACCCGATC
>JAABPS010000234.1 GCA_011391835.1 Desulfobacteraceae bacterium | reverse complement strand
GGCGCTGGGGTTTTTGCCGGGTGATCTTGCAGAAAAGGTGGATCCCTATTTAAGGCCGCTATACGATGCGCTCCATGATATGATGAGATATGAAAAAGTATCGACCCTTTTGAGTCAGGGAGTGATAGAGGTTGCACCCTTGGCCTTTATGCGCGGAAGAACCCTGAATGATTCGTTTATTATTTTGGATGAAGCTCAAAATACAACGACCGAACAGATGAAGATGTTTCTGACCCGCATCGGATTCAGCTCAAAGGCTGTTATTACCGGCGATATCACGCAGATAGATCTTCCTGCTGAAAAACCCTCTGGCCTCATTGAGACTAAAAATATTCTGCAAGGCATTGACGGAATAAAATTCGTCTTCTTCTCAAAGACAGATGTTGTCCGGCATAAGCTGGTACAAAAAATTATAAATGCCTACGAAGAACTGGAGGCAAAAAAAAAGAATAAATTCAGACATACGGATGAAAATAGCCGTTCAAAGGATGGCAATAGGAACGCCACATCATAATTCATATGAATATTCAAAAGTTAAAACAAACATTCGCAAGGCTGCAGAAAACGACCAACTATATTCCGTTGGCGATTCTCATAGGCCTTACACTCATATTTACGATCATTCTTTATCCCAGTCTTGTTATCAAAATTGATAATTATAGCCTCGGTGATGTAGCACAAACGGATATCAAAACCCCCTATGATTTCTTTATAGAAGATAAAGCAGCCACGGACGCCAAGCGAAGGCCATTTATTGAAACAGTTCCCACTGTGTATGACCATGACACAAAGCTGCTCATTCAACTAAATCAATCGGTAAAAAAGGCCTTTAACGATCTTAGAGAATCTCTCGTTGATGAAAAACTTCAAAAAACCTTAGGCAGTACCAATGGAGTAACGCTGTCCGAAGAAGACAGAATCTGGATGAAAAATCAGGACTTCCAGGAAAAAATAGGGATCCAGGTCAGCAAACAGGATTACAGCTGGCTGATAAAACGAGCTTTCCCTGAAGATATATCCAATGCCATCATCGGGATACTGGCAGACATACTGGCTACGGGCGTGGTCACGGATAAAGATATTCCACTAAGAGAAACAAACCGGGGGATCATTCTGCGAGATGTTGGAACCAAAGCGGAAAAATCGGTTCTGAACCTGAAACAATTTTATGATCTGGATCAAGCCAGAATCGTAATTCAAAACAGCCATCACCCGCTTCTCAGAAATCTGGACCCCAATTCAAAACATCTGGCCATGGTATTTGCCGAGCGTCTCTTACAGCCAAACATAACACTCAATAGAAATGAAACAGAAGAAAGAAGGAAAAAAGTTGCCGACGAAATCGATCCAATTCTGTATAAAGTAAAGGCCGGTGAAATGATCCTGCGGGAAGGAGAACGGGTATCCGATCTTCAGCTGCTGAAATTAAAAACCCTGCAGACGTATATGAAAAAAGAACAAGTGCTATCCGGCAGTGCCGGTGTGGCCATGATTATCATCTGTCTTCTTTTCACAGGCTATATTCTCAATTACAACGTTCCAAATCGGGCTGATAAAAACAACAAAGATCTTTTTTTCATTGCAAGCGTTCTGATAACGTTCTTTTTCTTTGTTAAAATATCTATTGCTCTGTCTGACCTGCTGACCAAAAATACACTGTTGTCAATCACTGCCTCGGCCATGTATTTTGGTATCCCTCTGGCATCGAGCGCGATGATCGTATGCCTTTTTCTCGGACGAAGCATTGCCATTGTCTTTGCCGTTGTTTTCTCAATATGCGCTGCGCTCATGTTCCAAAGCAGATATGAAATGCTTGTATACTTTCTCTTAACCTGTACCATGGCCGTATACTGGACTCAGGATTTTCGGGAACGGAAAGTATTTATTAAGGCAGGAGTCAAACTGGGGCTGCTAAATATTGTATTTGCTACAGCCATAAACTTTTTCATGGCCGATTTTTCCCCTGTCACGTTGCTGTGGAGCGCGGTCTTCGCATTTATTGGCGGCATCGGCGTAGGAATTTTGACGGCAGGATTGGCGCCGCTTGTAGAAGTAACGTTTGATTACACAACGGATATCAAGCTGCTTGAATTAGCCAATCTTGACAGGCCCATACTGAGAAAGCTTCTCATAGAAGCGCCCGGCACCTATCACCATTCGGTCATCATCGGAACAATGGTCGAGGCAGCCGCTTCAGTCATTGGCGAAAATCCACTTCTGGCTAAAGTATGCGGATATTATCATGACATAGGCAAAATGAATAAACCCCTGTATTTTGTTGAAAATCAGAGGGATGGGAAAAACCGGCACGACAAACTTGCCCCTTCGATGTCAAAACGTATCCTTATCGCACATGTAAAGGAAGGGATCGATATAGCAAAAAACAACAAGCTGGGCCAGGCGATCATTGACACCATCCGTCAACATCACGGGACAAACATCATCAGCTTCTTTTATGAAAAAGCAAAACAACTCGAAGAGGAGAAATCAAAACGAATAAAGAAACGTAAATCAAAACTGCTTAAAATAGAAAATGTTATAAACATCGATGATTTTAGATACCCTGGCCCCAAACCCCAAAACAGGATTGCAGGGCTTGTCATGCTGGCAGATATCGTTGAAGCAGCCTCCAGAACCCTTGAAAATCCAACTCCGTCCAAGCTTCAGGGAGTTGTTCAAAATATGATCAATAAGGTCTTCTCGGATGGTCAATTAGATGAGTGTGAGTTAACCTTGAAAGATTTAAATAATATCGCTAAAAGTTTTAACAATATTTTAAGCGGGATATATCATCATCGTATCGAATACGCAGAAACGACTGGCGCAATGAATGGAAAAGATAAAAATGGAAATTCAGATAAGCAACCAGCAAAAAAAGCACAAGATCCCCAAGATAAAAATACGGAAAACGGCTCAGGCCATCTTAAACGCCTTGGGCTTTCCTGATGGAGAACTATCAATTCTGATCGTTGATGATCATCAGATTGAACAATTGAATATAACCTATCTCCACCGAAAAGGACCAACCAATGTCATTGCTTTTCCCATGCGAAGCGATAACTTTCCGGCTATCACCCCTCAACTTTTAGGAGACATCGTTTTGTCTGTTGACACCGCTTATAAGGAGAGTAAAGCTGCAGGTATCAGCGTAGACCAACGGTTATGCCAACTGTTGATTCATGGCATTCTTCACCTGTTTGGTTATGATCATGAGAAATCAAAAAAAGAAGCGCTTCGCATGGAGGCAAAAAGTAAGGAACTTTTAAGTCTGGTAGAAAAATATAAATAAAAAGAAATCGTATCGTGATATCTGAGCGAAATAGTATTGATTTTTCTGTCCCTGCGGCATACATACATATCACGAAACAAAGAAATAAAATCATATCATAAATTTAAGATTCAGGAATCAGATAACCATTCATTTGCGGAGGATCTCAAATGGCCGGACTTGCAGTGAATATTGATCATGTAGCAACTTTGAGAGAATCACGAGAGTTCATCAGTTACCCGGAACCCATCGCCGCTGCAGTACTCGCTGAACTGGCAGGCGCCAATGGTATTGTGGTTCATCTCCGTGAGGACAGACGCCATATTCAGGAACGGGACGTCAGGGGATTACGGCAGATCGTTCAGACAAAGCTGATTCTTGAAATGGCTCCAACTTCTGAGATGATAGGCATAGCACTTGATATTAAACCGGATGTTGTAACGCTGGTGCCTGAAAGCAGGGAAGAATTAACGACTGAAGGAGGGCTTGACCTGATGCTGTATAAGGAGACCGCTGCTGAAACCGTCAGCACGTTGCAAGGCAGCGGTATCCCCGTATCTATTTTTATTGATCCGAATCCTGACCAGATAAAAATAGCCCATCAAATAAATGCGTCAATGGTTGAAATCCACACAGGAGCATTCTGCAATGCCTCCACAGAAAAACTGAAAGTTCATATCCTTGAAAAAATAACTCAGGCAGCAAAATATGCATACAAATTAAAACTCGGTGTGAACGCGGGACACGGGCTGTGTTACAAATCCATCCATGCATTTAAAGGATTAAGCGAAATCAGTGAATTCAGCATTGGCCACAGCATTATTTCAAAAGCTGTACTGGTTGGCATGGAACGAGCTGTAAAGGAAATGCTGGACCTCATAAAAAATTTATAGGGATACCTCACAAACGCAGACTGATTCGCTGTAGCCACCCGGATAAAATAATAGTGAAAGAAGTATGCACCCAAAGATAACCGCATAAAAACTCATCAGAGAGCGCCATGTATCTTGTAACCGCCAATGAAATGCGTAAAATGGATCAGCAGACCATTGAGTCATTTGGTCTTCCGGGAAGAATTCTCATGGAAAACGCCGGGCTGGGAACAACACGCATCCTGAAGAATCAGTTTAACGATCTGGCTCAAAAAAAGATCGCCATTCTGGCTGGACCGGGGAACAACGGTGGAGACGGTTTTGTCATAGGACGTTATCTGGCACAACTGGGCTCAAGAGTGACAGTATATTTACTGTCAAATACATCCGCCGTAAAAGGAGACGCTAAAGAAAATCTAAACCTCCTGACCCCCCTGAATATTCCTGTCATTGAAGTTACAGATAAAGACCTTTTTGATAAATACAAAACAGCTCTGCGTCATCATGATATCTATATAGATGCGATCTTCGGAACAGGGCTTAAATCAGAAATACAGGGCATTTTTAAAAATGTGATTGAATGGATAAATGAGTCCGCCAAACGTGTTGTTGCAGTGGATATTCCTTCCGGCCTGGATGCAGATACAGGTCAGCCCCATGGTATATGTGTAAACGCCCAGTTAACTGTTACATTCGCATACCCTAAAATAGGCCATATACTTTTCCCGGGCGCATCCTATACCGGAAGACTTGAAATCATTGATATTGGAATTCCTCCCCATATCGCAGATGGGGTTGCGCCGGCTCAATACCTCCTCACTCCGGATATGGTAAAAAAACATATCCACCCCCGCCCGCCGGATGCCCATAAGGGAAC
>JAABPS010000025.1 GCA_011391835.1 Desulfobacteraceae bacterium | reverse complement strand
AAAGATGGAAAATTAACCATCAAGTGCCTGGGCAAGGATATAAGCATTGACCGGGAAGGAAATATTTTCACAGACATCCATGTCCATTCCTGGTTAATGATTCCCGTGTTTGATTATATCATTAAAGCCGCGGGCGTTCGCCCGTCAGGGAAATGGATGCCATTTCGGGAGCTGAAAGGCGGTAAAAAATGGTACCGGCTTTTTGGACAACGGTGTGAAAAACCCTTAAAAAAAGTAGCAGATACCTATACAGATCTGTTTGAGGATATGGTTCATCTGTTTGCAGGAAGACAGGTGGAACGCCACTATGAGTCGGATATCTCTCTGGTACTGCATCCGTTACCGCACGTACCGATTTTAATTTGTTACTGGAAACCGGAAGATGGCATGGAGTCTGATCTGAATATTTTTTTCGATTCCACTGCGGAAGAAAATATCAGCATTGAATCCATATACATTCTGGCGACAGGGCTGGTGATCATGTTTGAGAAACTTGCCCTGCGTCACGGCTGATCGGCAAGACCGTTGAATTTTGAAACACTCAAAACAATCATTTCAAAAGGAGGTTGGTATGGGTTACTGGGAAGAAATAAAGGATGCTTTTGCAAAAGGTATTGATTTAGCAAAAGAAGGAATTAAGGAAGGCGCTGACACAGTTGTTCAAAAAACAAAAGAAGGCGCTGGAGTCGTTGTTAAAAAAACCAAAGAAGGTGTCACCTATGCCCAGCTAAAGGCGAAGCTGTTATTTAAGCACAGTGAGTTCAGAGATGCTCTTGCTGATCTGGGGGATGCGGTGCACGATCTTTACAAGGAAAGTAAAGATATCTATGCGGACACCCATGTGAAGCAACTTATTGAAAAAGTAAATGCAGTTGAAGATGAATGTAAAAAGATCGAAAGCGAAATCCAAGCAGTGGGCAAGTAAGAAAAGAGAGAAAGCGTGTTTTAAGATACATGAAGAAAAAATTAGAATAAGGGATTCTTGTGGAATCAGATGGTATCCGAAGAATCCCTTATCTATTAAAATGGTTGATCAGTTTTTTTGTAATCTCCCCTGGATGTCCATTGCCAATAGTTCTTCCGTCAATATCAATAACAGGGATGATTTCAGCTCCCGTTCCTGTGAGAAAGCATTCGTCGGCTGTATACAGATCATACTGGGTGAGCGCCGATTCGTTCGCATGAAGACCCAATTCCCCGGCGATCTGCATGACGGTATTCTTTGTTATCCCATCCAGCGCGCCGTTGCTTCCGGATGGAGTCAACAGACAGTCATCTTTCACGATAAAGATATTATCGCCCGTGCATTCAGCAACAAATCCTTCTTTGTTTAACATGACCGCTTCAAGGCAGCCCGCATTTTGGGCTTCCAGTTTTGCCAGAATATTGTTCAGGTAGTTAAGTGATTTGATCCTGGGGTCCAGACTGTCCACAGAAATTCTTCTTACAGAAGCGGTAATGATTTTTATACCCTTTTCATAGTATTCAGCCGGATAAAGCTGAATGTCATCTACAATGATTATAACCGTTGCCTGTCTGCATGTGGCGGGATCAATACCCAGAGAACCGTTGCCGCGGGTAATGATAAGCCGGATATACCCAGCTTCCTTTTTATTTATCTTTACAGTTTCCAAAACCGCTTTTTCCATTTCCTCAAAATTTAACGGAAGTGAAAGCATAATGGCTTTCGCGCTTTTGTACAGCCTTTCAAGATGCTCCCTGAGCTTGAAAACTTTGCCCTGATAAATCCGGATTCCTTCAAAAATTCCGTCTCCGTAAAGCAGACCATGGTCGAAAACAGATATTTTCGCATTTTCCCTTTCAAAAAAGTCTCCATTAATATAAATTTTCATTTTATTTTCCTATCTCGCCATCATTAAAAATGTCTCTGAGTTTATGATATTTTTCTCCGAACCGGTCGATCAATTGCCGGTCGAATCTCTGGACAATCTTCATTATGTATATATCATGCTTCACGTAATCTTCAGCCAGAGTGACAAATCCTTTATTGACACTCCATGCGCCTTCAACCCGGTTCTCTTCAAAAACGGTTGCCATCAGCGCTTCTTTGGAATCAGCAATCATGACAAATCCTCTTCCGCCCTTTTCGTTATATATTGTATCTTCAATGGGATGCTGGAATATTTGACCTGCCCGGATATGGATCTCGCCAAAATGAACAATGGCAATCCGGATTTTTTCCTTTTCCTTGCGATGGAGACTGTCTTCAAGAAATGACAGCTCTTCACTCCAGCCGGATATGAGCAGGCTTTTTTCTGCGGATAGGACCATCCTTTTTGCTTTTTCCATTAAAAATTCATGGTCACGGACATTCCAGATATAAGATATATCCGTATCTGTTTGAATATTCACCAGATCCTGCTTTAATTCATTGAGTGTCGTTTCAATCCTGTTCTTCCTGCCTTCAATGAACTCAGCAGGGTCAATGGGTATGTATCTTTTTGTTTTTCCCTCATCCGCGATAATAACAACACCTTTTTCTAAAAGCCTTGAAATGACTTCATATATTTTTGACGTGGGAATGCCGGAGGATCTTGCGATTTCATACGCAGTCGCCGGATTCGCACTGACCAAAGCTGTATAGGCTTTGGCTTCGTACTCAGAAAAGCCGATTTCAATAAGCCGCTTGATAATATTAACTACCATAGTAGTTATACTATAATCCTCTGCCAAATATCTGTCAAGAAAAAAATGGAAGCTGAATCCGATGCAGCAACAAATCTCTTTCAGCCCATCGCACAATGTCATAGATGCGATAAAAAGCCTTGCCATGCGGCAATACCTTGGGTATAAGGCAATTTATTCAAATAATTATAAATAGTTCAGGCATTGTATCGCTTAATCATGTTTTGGAAATAACTGTTGAGGTGACAATGAAAAACGAGAAATTTGAACGGCTTAAAAAGGACTACGTGCAGGGATTCCCAGCTTTTTGCGGTTTTGAAGCGGTTCGGGTGGATGAAGGATATTTTGAATCACGGCTCAGGATCCGGAAAGAGCATCATCAGCAGGATGGATTTGTACATGCGGGGGTCATCGCTACTATGGCGGATCATACAGCGGGGTATTCGGCCTATACCCTGGTTTCGGAGGATCACCGCATCCTGACCATTGAATTTAAAATTAATTACCTACGGCCTGCTATCGGTGAAGAAATCATTTGCCGTTCAAATGTAATAAACAGCGGACGGAAAATTATTATTTCAGAGTCAGAGATCTATTCACTAAATGGCGGAGAAGAAAAGCGGGTATCCAAAGCGATGGTAACGCTAATGTCGGTTCCCATGTCAGACTTAACGTGACGGCTTGATCCCGCATTTGCTGATTACTCAATGCTGGCCAGCCACTCTTTTGCTTCTTCCATCGTGTCAAATGCTTTTATATTTCGCTTTGACACCATTTTTGTAACGGCTAAAAAGAATTTCTTTGCTGCATCCACGCCCAGCACGGCGGATGCCTTGGAATAGGGCTCTGTTTCTTTTGCTCCCTGCCTTAATATTTGCCATGAGTTCCGGTCATATGTTGCATTGGTAACATCAACGACTTGTAGAATCGATTTCTTTTCCTGAGTCAATGAAGCGGAAACAGATTCTTTAGCCGTTTCTATAATGTCGTCCGGTGTGGCATTGGAGTAGTCAGTGAATAAAATCTTTTTTCCTTTATACTCGATCCAGGATACACGATTTTCTGCCATAATCTATCTCCTTTTCAATTGAATTAAATGAAGCGGATATATTTTCAGCCAAAAACAGGCAATAAAATCTAAGGAACATAAATTGCAAGCACTAAAAAACAGCGAATGGTCCCGATCCGGCTATTATCCAATTCGTGAACTCTGGCCTCCGTCCACTGGAAGAATAACGGATGTGATGAATTTTGCTTCATCGGACGCAAGGAAAAGGGCTGCGTAAGCCGTATCCCAGGCATCTCCCATTCCTCCCTTCAATGGAACTGTTTCGTTTCTGGCTTTAATAAGTTCTTCTTTTTTCATACCAAGAGCCGTTGATATCCCTTCAATGGCCATAGGGGTATTCATCAGTCCGGGCATAATGGTATTGACACGGATACCTTTCTTCGCATTTTTGATGGCCATTTGATGGGTCAGCGCATTCATGCCGGCTTTTGAAACTTTATAGGCCGTTGTGCGGGAATGGCATACCGAGGCGATGGATGAAATGTTCACGATTGCACCGCCTCCCTGATCTTTCATAACAGGGAGTATATACTTGCAGGCTAAGAAGAGTCCTTTGAGGTTTGTGTTAAAAATGCTGTCCCACGCCTCTGCTGTCAGCTTTGGTACATCATTATCATTGCTTCCAATGCCAACGTTGTAAACCATAATATCAATGCGTCCGTAAATTTCTACACATTTTTCAGCCATTTTCCGGCAGTCTTCTTCTTTGGTGATATCTGCTGCAAATGCAGATGAAGCTCCGCCTTCTTTATCAATCATTTTTTTAGTATCTTCAGCCGAGTTCAAAAGACGGTCTACCAGCAGAATCTTCGCGCCGTGACGGGCGAATAAAAGGGATATGGCTCTTCCATTTCCCATTGTATCTCCGGGTGTTTGCCCCGCGCCCACCACCATAGCTACTTTGTTATTTAATCTCTTGCTCATTTTATCCTCATTGAATTAAGTGAGTAACAGGTTGTGAAAATGAAATCATATATGTTTTTGTTTTTCAATTTCAATAAATCGGTTCATTACGAAATTGAAAAAAACAAAACATTTTTCCTTGTAAATTTCTTTTTCCATGTATTTATTCAGGTCGCCCGGCCTGCTGAAGTCACACGATGTCAGCTCTTTGCAATTCGTGCTGTTAAATTTGTTGATAAAATCATTATAAAGCATATTTACTTCCTTAATTGCGCTGTTTCGATATTCTTCATCCTCTTTAGGCATACAGACTTTTCCCTTGCCGTGCCGAAGTCCGATAGCAATAGCGCTGCCAATCAACAGTCCGCATGTAGTTTGTCCGGAATTAATGGCCCCCAGATAACCGGCCGTCGCCCATGAATGCTCTTTGTCAATATTCCATATTTCCTGCAGACCCTGCAAGGTGGCTTCAGCTCATGTGGAGTTTATGAGTTTATTAAAGCTTCGCGACAAGACATCATCAAAAAAATTCTGGCCCTTCATCTTATTTCTCCATGAAAGTATAAATTGGATTTATCAATGTTAGTACAGGCGATGGCAGGATAGAAAGAAATATGATTATGCCTTGATCAATCCTTTGGGTTTAGGCTGCCGGTCACAATTTGAATTAATTCTACGGCAAGGGGTCTCAGGTCATCCTTAGAAGTATTAATAAATCTTATTCCCATTCCACGATTCACAATCTTGTCATCCGGAACATTGATGTTTGACCATATCACCTCAGCATGAACCGATACCTGTTTTTGTTTTGAAATTACCATGGTTATGTGGAATCGCTCATTCAGGGGTAACGGATCCTGACATACAATAAAGGCGCCGCTGATGCTGACATGCCTTGTTTCTGCTCGAATATGACCCCGGGAGGTTTCCATTTCCACTGGCCAGCTGACATCCACTCGTGAGTCCCGCCGATTTTCATAGTCCCCTGTTTTGCTGGGCATTTCATCGTCCGAAGATTGCTGCTGGCTGGTGGCGATAAGTACATGATGCAGCAGTTGAAGGTCTTCATCAGAGTTATGAACAAATTGAATCCGCATTCCTTTATTTACTATTTTATCATCCCGAACACCGATGTTTGTCCATAGAGCTTTGCCATTGAGTATCAGTGATTTTTGCAGCGGAGTTTCGATTGTCAGTTGGGCTATTTCATTTAACGGCAAAGGATGTTCGCATACGACAAACGCACCCCCGATGCCGATATTTCTCATTACAGCATTTTCAGTTCCGTTAGGTGTTTCTACGACCACAGGCCAGTGAACATCGACTCTGGGGTACTGCCGTTTTTCATCAATATCTTCGCCCCAGGATCTTAAAGAAGAATCTTCTTTCATCCCTGGACGCATCAGCCTAACGATGATGACTGCAATTATAAGTGTAACAACCAGTACACTAAAAATGAGGATAAAATTGTATGCCATGGTATTGTCACCCGTACTGCTGTACCGTGATTCAATTCAACGGTTCATGATTATTACCTGTTTATACGATGAAGTGCCATAGAGGTCTGCCGCTGTTAGATGGCTATAAATATTAAAAAATCTATCATCATGTCAAACACTATTTACCAATAAAAAGAAATAACGCCGGAGCATGAAAGATTATCAGAAATAAAAAACAAGATAATTTCCAAGTTTGATAGTGCTTTTGATTTTAATACAAAAATTTGTTTAGACTGATTTTAATATGCTGATATAATTAGTTAAAATTTAACGCGAGGCTGCTATTTTCTGTGCAATGTATAAGAATTAACAATCAGTATATTTTGATACGATTTTATTAT
Source organism: Desulfobacteraceae bacterium (assembly GCA_011391835.1). Lineage (GTDB taxonomy): Bacteria > Desulfobacterota > Desulfobacteria > Desulfobacterales > JAABPS01 > JAABPS01. The sequence continues at coordinate 8,461 of JAABPS010000025.1, read as the reverse complement.
AGTAACGAACCGTTGCCTTTGCGTTCTCCGTCCATGAGTATTTTTTTATCTGTTTTTTCCCACAGGCAATAAGGCTTTTTTGTAATTTACGATCATGAATAAGCGTTGATAGTGCATGTGATATTTCCGCTGGGTTTGTCGGATCAACATATAAAGCGGCTTTGCCGGCAACTTCGTTAAATACACGAATATCGGAACATAGAATAGGTGTCTCGGAAGCCATCGCTTCAAGCAGCGGTATGCCAAATCCTTCAGCCAGGGAGGGGAAAACAAAAATGTTTGCTAATGTGTATATCGTTGACAGATCTTTTCTTGGAACAAACCCTAAAAATTTTATATGGCTGGTAATTTTATTCTTTTTTGCTGCCTCGAATATTTTTTTAGCTCCATTCCAATTTTTTCCAACCAATACAAGGTCATAGTTGGTTTTTTTAGATTTAATTAACTCAGCATAGGCTTTTATTAAATTAACATGATTTTTGCCAGGATGCTCCAGGCGCGAAACATACAATAAAAAAGGTTTATTCAACCCGTATTTAGATTTTATTTTGTTCAAAATATTTTTACTTATATTTTTTGTCATGATTTTATTATATGCCATATGAATAACTTTTATTTGTGATGCATTCATACCGAGAAAATGCATTAGATCATCTGCAGTGCTTTGACTGATGGATAGAATATAATCGGCTTTCGATATTAACCGTGATAGAATATGCTTGAAATAAATATAATTTTTGTAGCCGTATAAATTCTTAATCTTAAATTTTCTGAGGTCATAAACGGTCGCAATCATTGGGCACTTTACTTTTAGTGGAAGATATCTGTTCCCTGAAAGCAGATGCAATAAACCGATCTTATATCTTTTGACATACCGGGGTAATACAATGAAATGCCAAAATAAATGAATCAAAGGAGTATCTATAAAGTATTTGGTTTTGATGATGCGAAAGTTATTGTTAAGCTTGGGTAGTAATTTTACATCCTTTTGAGTTGTAAATATTGTAAAATAATAGGGGGTTTTCAGTTTATTTAAATGCAGGAGAAAGTTATAGCAATATTCACCTATTCCTGATGAGATCTCCTTCCCAGATTTTCCAGAAGAAATATCCGGGAAATCAGGAACAATGCCGATATTTATTCTATTTATTTCTTTCATCTACTCAACCTATAAAGAAAATAAAATTTAGTTTTTTATAATGTGCGATATACTTCCGTTGTTTTTTGAGCTACGTTATCCCACGAAAAGTCTTTGCTTCTTTTAAGGCCTGATTGGATTAAGGTATTTCTTAACGCAGTGTCATATAAAACCCTTTCAATTGCGCCTGCTAACTCCTCAGGTTTATCAGGGTTAAAATAAAGAACTGATTCACCGCCCACCTCAGGCAGAGACGTAGCGCTGCTGCATATTACAGGACAACCACAGGCCATTGCCTCAAGTACGGGCAGGCCGAAACCCTCATATTTGGAAGGAAAGACAAAAATATCTGCTTTATTATATTCTGAAACAATATCATCAACATAGTTTAACATATTGATATTGTTATGCACTTTTTTATGTCTGGCCGTGCGGATAAAGCTTTTACGCGCGGACAAAGATTGGGAAGCTCCTATCTTTGTTAATGTAATTTTACTATCCGTTCTAATAATCAATGAAAGCGCTTCAAGGAGAACACCTAAATTTTTTCGAGGCCGCTCACTGCCCACATAAAGAATTCTTTTCTCTTCTGTATCTTTAGCAATATTATAAGGCTTGAATTCCTTATCCACGGCCAGTGGAATTACAAATATTTTATCTGGATTTATGTTAAAATATTTCACCAGCTCTTTTTTTGTCCAATCAGAGATAGCTATAATTGCATCTGCAGATTTTATGTTTCTTACTGAGAGGTTATAAAGTTTCTGCTGAAAAAATGAGTGCTCCTTGTATTCAGATACAACGGGGATAAGATCAAGGACGGTAACAACACAAGTTATTGGTTTATGATAATTTAAAATTATCGTTTGAAGCTGGCTGGTAAAATGCCAAACACAATTTGGAGAATCATCCATATGTATATAAGGCGGGAAATGGTTCAGTACGGACTCTACGTCTATATTCAGATGATTAAAAACCTTTTTTAATAAAAGAGGTAATTTGAAATCGATTTCGAAAGGATCAACACTGCTGTCAAGATACGTCAATAAAGTTTCAGAGTACCTGGACAGCCCCGTTCTTTCATTTCTTTTTTTGTGTATTATAAATTTTACTCTTTTGTGCATGGAAGCAGTATGTTGCAATTCGAACTATGTCTCAATGTCGCTATTGCCCAATTGTATGTTCAACCTGTAAATACCCCCTTCCAGACGTGCTTTAACCGGCATTCCTCCTTTTTCAAAGACCTTCATCATTGAACTGTTTGACGAAAGAACATCCGACGTAAATGTTTTTATGCCGCGCTCTTTTGCCAGCCGAATAAGCATGTTATACATATATGTAGCAATGCCCATTCCCTGGTATTTTTCATCAACAATAAAGGCGACATCTGCTTCTAAACTGTTACTGTGCTCTTTGACATATCTGGCCTCGGCAATAATATGTCCGCTGCCCGGATCGCTGACAAGACCCACAATAGACATGGCCTTGCTGTAATCGATACACACGTATTCCTGCATTTTGGCATGGGGCATGGTTTTAATGGGGCTAAAGTAACGATAGTAAACAGCTTCATCGGAGAATCGATAGAACAGACGGCGCATCTCTTCTTCATCAGACGGCTTGATGGCCCTGAACCTGACAATGGTATTGTTTTTAAATGTGTGTCGTGTGGCGATCTCAGAAGGATACAGATGAGTTGATTCCTGAAGGAAAATTTGATCCTCATATAGAATTTTTTCTTTTTTAGCCTGATCAAAGAGCCTTTGCCGATCATCCGGATGAGCGATTTCAATCAATGATTGAGCCCTTTCCCGAACCGTACGGCCGGCGATATTGGCAATGCCGTATTCGGTGATAATCATATCAATGGATTCCCGGAGTGACGATTGGTTTGGAAAGTCATCCAGCGTGAGACGAATGTTGGGTTCTTTCTTAAGATTTCTGCTCGGCAGGGCGAATACGGTTATGCCGCCGGGTGAAAGTTCTGCACCGCTTAAAAAGTCAGCAGCCTCAACCGGGCCTGCAGAAATATTCCCCTTGCCTGTATGGAAAGCAATCCGTCCATACAGATCGGCTTTTCTGGCAGGAAGAATACAAATAAATTGAGGGTTCCGGCTTATTTCCAATGAATTGAAAATTTTATCAATTCCCTGGAATTCAACCAGCGGATTTCTATCCAGCCACTTCATCAGTTCCGGCGTTCCAAATGCATACGATGCGAGCGATTTGCCTCTGTAACTGCCTTTTCGGCGGTTTGTTACAGCGCCGCTTTTAACAACATCCATCAGTGCGTCAGTGAAGAATGGCGAGTGAACGCCCAGATGACGCTTTTTTACAAGATGCTTGCTGAGCGCTTCAAAGAGGGGGCCTATGGAGAAGGCAATACAGCTTCCATCTTCTATGATTGAAGCAACATTGGCTGCTACTTTATCAAACACATCATCCACCGGCCAGCGGGAAAAGAAAATCGGCGAATCAGTTGATTGAATCAAAAAGTGAAAATCTGAAACAGGGACAAAGGTATCGCCATAGGTAAATGGAATCTGAGTGTTTATTTCTCCAATGACCAGTGATGCTTGTTCCATGGCGAGCCGTGCCACATCTACAGCAATGCCAAGGCTGCAGTAACCGGCTTCATTGGGGGGGGTAATTTGCACAATGGCAACGTCAATGGGAATTCTTCTTGATTCGATCAGATCGGGTATGTTTGCAAATCGGCTTGGAATCAGATCCACAAGGCCTTCTTTTATGGCTTCACTGCCTACCCATCCTGAGAAAAAAGTCTTCAGGCGATATTTCTGAGATGTCAGTTCCTGCAGGGAAATGGCATCCCCAAGGCTAACCAGCTGCGTAAGGGAGAGATCCCTAAAGTGACCCGCGTTCGAAGCCATCAGGTATTTCACAAGCGTTCTGGGTTCTCCCGGACCGGTGCTGAGGAAGATATTCATCCCCGGTTCGATTTTGGAAAGAGCTTTATCCGGCGAGACAACCATTTTTTTCCATTTAACTTCAGATTTTTTAAACATTTTTCACACCTTTTTTAGAAAAAATGATTCGCTTTGTGTGCATCATGAATATCCATATTTCCCCATGGCAGGGGCGGCTTTACTATGACGGAAAAGCCGGAAAGTAACTTTTTTGTATTCATTGCTGAATATCGGATTTTTATCATGCCGGGATATTTCACGCAACTGTTTGTTGGCAGATTTAATATGGTTAACTTTTCCTGATTCATCGTTATGTTAAACATGCTTTACATTCCAGAGATGCATTGATAGAGTGGATTGTTATGAAAGGCTGTTTTAATAATAACATATTAAAAAGCCAAAATTATTACGGCGTTGATATCAAGGCTTTCTCATCCCGAATTCAGGATAATCCATGACCCAATACCAAAAGTATAGATGGCGGATGTTTTCCATATTGGGGGCAATTTATTTTCTGGCCTGCCTTCACAGGACGGCACCAACGGTGATTGCCCGTGATCTTTTGCAAACGTTTCAAACAGATGCGGCATTGCTCGGCTTCATTGCGTCCGCTTATTTCTTTTTATATTCAGTGGTTCAGCCGCCTGTTGGAATTCTTTCTGATACCATTGGTCCAAGAAAAGTGGTTACCTTTTTTACCATTGTTTCTGCAGTTGGCTGTATCTTATTTGCAACATCTTCCAGCGCAAAAGGCGCCATTATTGGCAGGGCTTTCATCGGCGCAGGAGTAGGCGGTATTTTTATCCCCGCCCTGAAAATTTTTTCCAGATGGTACCGGACCGATGAGTTTGTGGGTATCACAGGAATCCTGCTGGCAATAGGCAGTATCGGCGGTATTTCAGCGACGTTGCCTCTGACCTACCTTGTGATGTTATTTGGCTGGCGGATTTCTTTTGGCGTTATCGGCTTGTTCGCTGTGATCTGTGCGTTGATCTGCTGGTTTATCATACGGGACAGCCCTGAAGAAAAAAACTGGCCGCCAATTGAAGCAGAAATCTTCCAAGAAACCACAGGGCGCCACTCCTCAGAATCTATGGCTTTAATCAAGCGCTTTTCGATCGTTTTAGGCAACTCACGATTTTGGATGATTACCATTGCTTCGTTTTTTGCCGGAAGTACTTTTCTGACCTTTCAAGGATTATGGGTTGTTCCATACTTAATGGATATATTTTCGATGAATCGCGCCAAAGCGGGTGGTCTGCTGATGCTGCTTCCGCTCGGTTTTTCCGTAGGGTCAATATCTTTCGGTTATTTGATAAACCGATTAGGGATTCGCCGGAATCGGTTTCTTCTTAACTCTGTGAGCATTTGCATTGTATGCTGGATTATTTTATTTTTTCTTAACGGCAGGGGGTCTTATCTTTTTATTATTCCTTTATTTCTCGTCATGGGAATTTGCGTAGGCGGTATCCTGCCGGTATTAATGACGTCGGTGAAAGAATTATTCCCTTTGGATCTTACAGGGACAGCGGTTGGGCTGATGAATCCTGCTGCTTTTCTGGGCACCGCCATTTTCCAGCCCTTTACCGGATTTCTGCTGGATATGAGCGGCATGCTTGAATCGGGCGCTTATCCCCTTGAAGCATACAGGCGTATTTTCGTTCTGTTTTTAATATCGTTTTCTATAACGTATCTGTGTGCGTATCTGGCTTTTAAAAAAGAGGGGTAATGATGGCAATGCTAAAAGAGACAGTCATGTATTTTTTGCATGTAAAACTTCTCTGATCTTTACTGATAGGTCTTTGATATTAAATGGTTTTTGCATAAAACCAGCGCAGCCCCGGTTCATTATTTCAGTCGCCTGACCGTCTAAGCTGTATCCGCTGGATAAGAGAACTTTAATCTCCGGATTCATCTCCTTTAATCTGTCAAACGTCTCACCGCCTAAAATATCCGGCATAATAATATCCAAGATAACCAGATCAATGGTGTTTTTGTTATTTTTATAAATACCGATGGCCTCTTTACCGCTTCTGGCCCAGAAAACTTTGTATCCAATCTGTTCTAACAGTTCTACCATGGCATCGGTGATGATGTCCTCATCATCGACCAGGAGTATTGTTTCGGTTCCTCTGGATAGATGTTTCGGGGCTTCGACTTCAGTTTTGATTGCTTTGTCAGATGCCGGCAGATAAATATTAAACGTGCTTCCCTTATCTTTTTTACTGTTTACCGTGATGATGCCGTTATGGTTTTGAATAATTCCATATACAGAGGCAAGACCCAGGCCGGTGCCTCTCCCCATTTCTTTTGTTGTAAAGAAGGGATCAAATATTCTTTCCTGAATTTTTTCATCCATTCCAATTCCGGTGTCTCTCACAGATAGTTTTACATACTTCTCGGATATGTTTTTAAAGGATTTGGCGATGTTTTCTTTCAGGGTGACATTTTCAGATTCAATATACAGGCTTCCGCCATTGGGCATGGCTTGCCATGAGTTGATATACAGATTGAGAAGCACCTGCTCAATCTGCCCCCGATCAACTTCCACCGGCCATATATCCTTCTGGTATTTGGTAAAGACCTTTATTTCTTTTTTGGTACGCCAGAACATACGCGCGCTGTTGGTGATGATTTGATTCAAATCCGATGTTCGAACATTGTATTTACCGCTCTTTGCATAACCCAGAAGCTGTTTGGTGAGGTCGGATGCGCTCTGGATGAAACGTTCTATTTTTTTAAGATGCTTATAATGTTTATGAGAAGGATCGGCATGAAGCAGCATTAAAGAGGCTTGACCCTGAATGCCCATTAAAATATTATTAAAATCATGGGCGATCCCGCCTGCCAGCGTGCCGACGGCTTCCATTTTTTGAGATTGATAGAATTGATCCTGCAGAATTTTTCTTTCACTGATATCCCGTGCAACTCCATGGGATCCAAGGTGCCTGTTGAAGGTTTTATCGTACATGCCCGTTGATTTTAATTCAATGTATATACACTGTTCAGATGTCGGCCCTTCATTTTCTTTATCGCTGCCAACCTTCAATCGGAGCTCAATGCCGGACGTCGCACGATCCCCGGTTCTTCTTTCATTAAAGCACCACTTTGCTTTTTCCAGATCTTTGTCGTACACGATTGTTGAATAATGTTTTCCAATTAAAAAATCTCTTTTAAATTTGAGTAACCGCTGTGCCGCATCACTGATAAATGTAAACCGGCCATCATTATCCAGCATATAAATAATGTCCGGCGAGTTATGCACCAAATAAAAATAACTCATTTCTGTTTGTGAAAGTTTTCCATTGATCGCTTTTTTTTCTAATTGCAGTATTTTCTGATTCAGCGCATTTTCAACTGTTTTAACCAGTTCATCATATTCAAAGGGTTTTCTCAGATAATCATATACTCCCTGCCTTAGCGCATTGATAGCAGAATCCAAATTCGCATTCCCTGTCACAGCGATAACAAGGGTATCATGGTGCTGCCGGTTGATGTGCTCCATGAGCTGAAGTCCGCTAATATCGGGCATAATAATGTCCATCAACGCAACATCATATTCATTTTTAGACAGGAACTCAAAGGCCTCTTTGCCTGAACAGGCCGTGGTGATTTCATAATCCTTTGTGCTGAGCAGCGTCTTCATGCTGTCGCACATTCTGGGGTCGTCATCGACGATCAAGATTTTTGGCGTGACAATCATGCAGGTATCCGGTGGTCATGAAAGGCAGAATCATATACAGGAAAACTAATTTTAAAGGTGGCGCCGCTGTCTTTGTTATTTGAACAGGTGATCGTTCCATGGAGCGATTGAATGATATTTTGAACAATCGAAAGCCCCATTCCTGAATGATTCTTCTTTTTTGAGCTGATGAATGGTTCAAAAATTCTGGACTCGATTTCAGGCGGAATCCCAACACCATTATCCCTGACGGTGACTTCCAGGCTGCCGTTTGGTTTTTTAGAGTCGAGATTTCTATCGTCGTTTCGATAGACATAACGGGTTTGAATATGCAGACGGCCGCCATCGGGCATCGCTTCAACGCTGTTGCTTAGCAGATTGATGAGAATCTGTTTAATACTCCCTTTCTCAGCTAAAATTAAAGGCAAATTGTTTTCCAAATCCAGCGTAATATTTACTCTGGAATGCGTTGAAAGAGGTTCCTTAAGTATTTTGAAGAGATCGACCACCACTGTATTTATATTAACAGATTCATCTTTTTTACTTGTCTCTGGTGAGGATGCATGAAGCTTCGTCAGGAGATGAGAGATGCGATCAATTTCTTCCTTGATAATTCTGATCTCATCTTGAGCGATATATTGCTTTGCTAATTTATCTCCCAAGATATGGATATAGTTTTTAATGATGCATAACGGCGTGTTGACTTCATGCACG
>JAABPS010000233.1 GCA_011391835.1 Desulfobacteraceae bacterium | reverse complement strand
TGTGATATCGCTTCCTTTAAGATGTCTTTCTTACCCCAGATCGTTACATTACTGATCGCTCGGGTAATCCCTGTATAGATCAGTTCTCGCGTGAGTATTGGGTAGTATTTATTCGGAAGAATAATCAATACATCGTTAAATTCAGATCCCTGGCTTTTATGGATTGTCATCGCGTAAACCGTTTCATGCTCCGGAAGCCTATGGAGGGGCACATGCTTAATCTCATTTTTTTTTAAAGGGAATATGGCTGTCAATTCATCATTTGTTTTTCCGTTCTCAGGCATGATAATTCCTATATCGCCATTGAACAGCCCTAACGAATAATCATTTCGTGTAATAAGAACCGGACGTCCTTTATACCATTTATCGGATTTATTTTCCGTAAGCTGAATGAGTCCATTTTCATTTAATATTCTTTCCACTAACCAATTTATGTGAGCTACACCAAAGGGCCCTGACCTCAGCGCACATAATATTTTAAACTGATTAAAAAGATCAACCGCAGTATATGGGTTACTTTCAGTTAAATAGCGAGAATATCGGTCAATAACCTTTTTTTTGAGCGCATGATATAGCGTTTCATGCTGATGAAATTCGCATAACTCAATTCCCTTGTTATCAGAGTCTATCAGCATGTGTATTGCTGTTTCACTATCCCCATTGTTGATGGCACGGCTTACGCCACCAATACCGCTATCTTTCTGAAATCTATAATTTTTGTTTAAAACAATTATATGCTCCTGTCTGCCTCTCTGGTAATGAGAGCTATCGTTAGTTTTTGAAATTTTATTATCAATAAAACGAATTATTTCTTTTGCCGCATCGTCTGAAATACCGTGAATATTTTCTCTATCACAGATATCCCCCAATGCGGAGCCTGCTTCCACTGAAGAGAGCTGATCTTTATCTCCAACAAGGATAATCCGTGCTTCATTGGGAATGGCGAGAAACAGCTTTGACATTAATGCAATATCTACCATGGACGCTTCATCAATCACCACCACATCTACAGGCAATGGACGTGTTGCGTTATGCCTGAAATAAGGGGAACCGGGAATGCTTTTCAATAAGCGATGGATGGTAAATGCTTCATCAGGAATAGACTTTTTGACTGATGCATCACAGTTGATCGTTGATTTCGCTGATCGGACTGTCTCGGAGAGACTTGCAGCGGCTTTTCCAGTAGGTGCACACAGCATAACCCGAATGTCTTGATTCTTGGCCTGCTCGATAAGAAGTGCAAGTATTTTTACGACAGTGGTTGTTTTACCTGTTCCAGGCCCTCCTGAAATCACACAAAACCGGTTAAGCACAGCAGCAATAGAAGCAATTTTCTGCATATCCACTTCCTCTGCAGATTTCGCGTCAAAAATTCGTGTTAGGCCTTCCTTTAGTTTTCGATAATCAATAGAATCAACCTGGGTCTGTAAACGTCTGTTGATGGAATCTGAAATGTTTTTTTCGTATTCCCAGTATCGGTAAAAATAGAGCCTGTTTTTCGCGTCAAGGATTAAGGGTTTATATTCTCCGGGAGTTCCAATCACATTGCAGATAGACAGCTTACGAATCCAGCCGTTGAGATTTGGACAAACAACGGATTGACGTTCTTCTGAATTATCAAAAAAGGTTTTACCTGCAACCGTGCCAAGATCCAGACATACATTTCCATTTCGTGTGGACCAGCTTACCAGCGCAGCTCCAAGATAAATTTCATATTCATTGTTTTTGGAAATTTCCTGAATATATTTCGCAAAATGCGTATCAATATAAGCAAGTGAATTATCGTGATATTGAGATGTAGTTAAATCATTCATACTGATTTGAATAAATAAGATTGCTGGCTGTTGAAAATAGTATGTATCCGCTACATTTTAAATTCAGGCAAAAGTAATTTCCCCAGATTATACAAAAGATCAGGATTTGGAAGATCTCTGTATATCCCATAGCCAGAGCCTAAATTTTTATCCACCCCTCTTAAGAAAATGTAAAAGACTCCTCCGAAATTTTTTTCATACCTGTATTCAGGATATCGACATGTTAAATATTGATGCAATGCGAGCGTATAAATGTGATACTGAAGTGTATAAAGCGCATGATTCATCTCAGCGGCTAAATATTCAGAAGTGTAATTTTTTATATCAGAACCCAGAAAGTTTGATTTCCAGTCGATAAGATAAAATTTGTTTTCGAAGCGAAATACAAGGTCAATATACCCTTTCATAAACCCTTGAGCGGGCTCGAACAGCAATTTTTCAAGCTTAGAAGGAAATTCCTTTAAAGAATCTATATCCTGAAATGTTGAGAACAGATGCACTATTTTTTCCGGCGTTATTTTACGGGTGGGGTAGTAAAACTCCATTTCATTGATTCTATGGTTATTTTCGATGAGGGATAATTTCAACGTTGTACGATCGATTTTCAGAGGAACGCTTCGAATATTGTCAATGACCCGGCAGACCGTATTTCTCCATTTTGAATCAAATCCATAGGATAGGAGTTTTTCCTTAACCAATGATTCATATATTTCGGATTTACTGCAGGTAAAATCAATTTGTTCTAAAAGGTTATGAAAAAAAATCCCGGCTTTTGCCCCTTTTGGGAATTCGAAGATACTATCATCACTCAACAGAATATCATCCGATTCTCCAAGAGTCACATCAGCATGAGCATTTACAATAACATCATGATCCGGGGCATCCGGCTCTTTATCCCTTGCTGATAAAAGCGAGGAATAACTCATTATTTTCCATGATGTATCTATATATCCTTGAAATTTTCTGCTGCACAGGTTTTTTTCTGCATCCTTTTCTCTGGCAATCGGTATCGAATCTTTTCTTTCGATTAACTTTAAAACTTCAATGGCACCTTCTGATCTGGATGAAACCTGCTGAACATCGGAAAGAAGTTCATCCGGACTTTTGGAGGAAAAATGGTTTTTTAATGCGCTTAATATATCTGTATCACGCTTTATTTTGTCGCCATATAATAAGTATGAGAAAGGAGATGTATCTGCAGATTTAATATTCCCCCATGTCAGATAGCAGACTTTTTTCGCACGGGTGAGCGCAACATAAAAAAGTCTGATATTTTCTGCAAATTTTTCCTTCTGCGCCATGGCAAGATGAGAACTTGTTTCACTGTCACTAAGATCCAATGTCAGGTTTTTTCCATCCGTCTCATCGTGAAACAGGATATCATCATTTTGCCTGATCATCCCCTCCCATGTAAATGGACAAAATACCACAGGGTACTCCAGCCCTTTGCTTTTATGAATGGTCACAATATGAACCGCGCGCTTGTCACTTTCCAGATGGAGCTGATTTTCTTCTCTTCGCGGTGCGGCCAGGTCTCTTTGTTCGGAGAGCCATTTTAACAAACCGGCCATCCCTCGTTTATTTGTTACGGATTCTTCATGAAGGAGTTCGGCGAGATGAAGTATATTGGTAATACGTCTTTCACCGTCTGGAAATGATAACAGCCGCTGTTTAATGCATTCATTTTCCATACAGTGATTGAACATTCGAATAAAACCTTTTTCTTCCCATAAGCGCGTATAATGGTGAAAGTTTTTAAATTTATCGTCTAACCACTTCAGATTTTCTTCATTTAATTCAAACATATGACCTGCCGCACCCATCAAATCAGTGCAAAGAGCGGCTTTAAGCTTTCTGTCGTTTCCCGGATGATTCAAAGAGGCAAGAAGCCTTTCCATTTCATACGCTTCATGGGATTCAAATATATCGCCGGTACTGTATATGACTGAATGGATATTTCTCGATGACAGATGGTTTCTTATGACCATTGCCTGCCGGTTTGTTCTAACCAGCACCCCTATATCTTCTTCTTGAAATTTTTCCTTGCATCTATTTTTTTTTGATGACACGAGCAGAGCTATTTCATCTGCCACCGCATGGGAAACCAATATTTCTGCATCGGATTTAGTAAGCGGTTTTCCATTTTGAGAATTTACAAACCATATTTTTACAGGCGCATCATCTTCGTTTCCGGATGCAATCTCTTTTTCCGCAGATTTCCCGTGAGTAAAAGGGATTTCGCTAAAAATAAAAGGGTTGTTTATATTTGAAAATATCGTATTGACTGCTGAAATTAATTTTTTACTTGAGCGCCAGTTTTCCGTAAGCGTGTAGGTCGCATTTGTATTTCGGGCCGCTTCCATATAGGAAAATACGTCAGCCCCTCTGAAACTATATATTGCCTGTTTTGGATCGCCTATCATGAAAAGGATGTTTTCGCTTGATGAAAAAAGTTTCGAAAAGATTTCATATTGTACAGAATCCGTGTCCTGGAATTCATCTACAAGTGCCGCTTTATACTTTTTTTGCATATCCTTAATAAACATTGGACTGGACGCGATACTGTATCGGACAGCATTTTGTACCTTTAAAATAAGATCATTGAAAAAATGAATGTTTCTTTTTCTCTTTCGTTTATCAAGTTCAGCATGTGCGTATTTGAACACACAGCATTTCAGATATAACAGACAGGCGTCAAACTCTTTTTCAAGGGATGACGCATGTGTGTATAGATCATCACATGCATTAAAAAATTTATGTGATGGGCACGAGTGCCTTTTTTTTACAGACTCGTTTAATTTGGACGCAGTAAAGTTTTTAAAATTTTTAAACAGCGGAAATCCGATACTTCTTATATCTAAAAAGAGATCCATTTCCTCTGACATGGAACGGATCGTCATGTCTCTTTCTGAGAAATCACAATTATCCTTCTCATGTTTCAGACTCCCATAGATATTACTCTTCAGGGCTGTATCGGTTAACAACATGACAATTTCATCGCGAGAAACATTCCAGATTTCTTTTAATTCGTTCAGTGCGTGCCGATAGGACGTGAGTGAAAAAATGTTTGGCTGGTCCATAGCTGGGATAATGTCTATGTCTAATGCGTTCACCTTATCCAGCAGCCTGAAGAAGTATTCAGGGCTTTTGATCTTTTCATACACATAACTTACAAATTCAATGGGAGACTGATAGATATTCTTTCGCCAGAAATCGTC
>JAABPS010000232.1 GCA_011391835.1 Desulfobacteraceae bacterium | reverse complement strand
GTGATTGAATATCCTCCGGGTAATTCGTTTTATCAGGGATTTTGACGGGTTTAATCTGTACCTGCTGCCTGGCGCCGGCGCCTCCGGAGTAGTAGGCAGCCGGCAAATTACCTTCTTCTTCATCCGGATGATATGCCTGGCTTTCGATCTTCTCATTGGCCCGTGCAATAATCATTTCAAGGGTTGCCGCAATACCGTCCTGTATCCGGCCCTGCTCAAAAAATGGAGCCATTTGATCCCGTTCAATATATCCTACAAAGCTATCCGGATAAATCCATTCAAGATCATACCCGATCTCAAATCGAACCAGCTCTTCTTTCACGCTGAGAAGAAACAAAATGCCTTTCAATCCGTTTGTGTTTTCTCCAATCTTCCAGTTCGAAAGCAGATTCGCTGCCATATCATCAATATCGTTTCCCTGAAGATCATCAAGGGTTACGACCACCATATCAATGTTGGCAAGTGTATATAAGGTCTGCAAATGAGAATCCAGACTGTTTTTGTATTTAATCAGATTGGCGTTGTCGAAAATGCGTGTGTCATGAGAGGGGCGAGGGCTGGAACTATACGAAGAAATTGACGGTGGATCTGAATGATCACATGACACCATCAATAGGGTTGAAATACTCATCAGAACAGCAACACATAGTTTTTTCATAAAAACATCCTTTTATCTTTCGATAATCATTTATCCGTTTGACGCAGGTAATTTTCCCATTCTATGGGAAGAAGCTGTTTCTTCAGTGTGTTGCAGTTCTGGCAGGCCGTAACCACATTTCCCTTTGTGCTTTTGCCGCCGCGAGATATTGGCACAATATGATCCATGGTGAGCGCTTTGGGTGCAACCTGTTTCCCGCAGTAATGGCAGATCCCCTTTGCCAGGCGCCTTTTCCACCATTGGGTCTGCCGCAGCTCCCGTGCCCGTGCCCGTTCTCGTTTGATCTCTTCTTCCGTGAGATCGTATGCAAATGGTTTCATTGTGTTTTCATTCATTACGTATTCACGGACACACCAAGCCTATTGAGCCACTCATTTATTTCCTGCACTAACATGTCATAAAACTTCTCCGATCCGCCAACTCCCCGTCTACCGAAAAAAAAGTTAATTTCCAAAAAAAAGGGGGTTGGTTCAGGACGTCCCGGCGCATCAAAGGAAAAAAGAATATCAAAACCCGCCAGATTAATTCCAGTTTTTTCACAAAAAAGAGAAACAGATTTTTTTGCTGATTCCTGCAGTTCAGGATAGGAGCCATAGTCAATCGAAGCACCCTTGGAAAGATTTGCCTGAAATCCATTGCGAGTATCGCAGACCCGCCAGTAAGAAAAAAGCTGCTGGCCTATGACATTTACTCGTAAGGTTCTTCCGCTGGAAAGGATATTTTCCTGAATAAGAAACCCGGATTGGCCGGTTTTTTCAAATTCACCTGCTTGCACCAGCAGGCGGTTTAATTCGGATACGGAAAATATCTGATACACCAGATCGCCCTCTCCGCCCCAGTCAAACTTAAAAACAATGGGAAAAGAGAACCCGGAGGATTCTGGCGGCCAGCCATGCATTTCCTTAAACGCACTGACGGATAAAAACGTATCTGTTTTAGGATGCACTGTGTCTGTTTTTTTAAACAAGTTGATTTGATTGATTTTACCGGGATACCGGAATCTCGCATCAAAATTAGGAAAAACGTGAGAGCAATTCTTTTTCGCCATGATGTAAAGCAATTCTGAACACCCCTGAGGCAGGATCACCGCATCTGCCTCCTGTATCGCACAGAGATCATTGATAGTGGGTTTTCGTCCCGCACAGATAACGTTTTTATCTGCTTGAAAGCATGGGTGAAAGGATAAGATCATAACCTATTTAATGAAAATTTAGTTTTTAACACCGGGATTGTTCTGAAATATGTATCAGATTGTTTTGGCAGGAGTCAAATATGAACTGCAAAATGCCGAAATGGGGGTTTCCCGTGCTCCTGATTTCCTGGAACACGGAAAAATCAGGAACACGGGATATTTTTACATCATGAGAATTTGGACATCACGTCCATCAATTGATCTCCGACTTGAGAAAACTCTTTTCCGCCTTCAAGGGAGGTAATCTTTTTCCACTGAGCAGCTACGTCTTCAGGAGATGGAATATCCGTGCCATTACCGACAACGGCTCCTGCTCCAGTTACCATCGCAGCTCTGTTGTAATAACCCAGCGCGCAGTTAAAAATATAGCCTGAATCATTGCAGTTCTCAGAGCAGAGATTGAGCACCAGGGGGGCTACAAATTCAGGTTTTAATTTTTGGAGCATATCCGGCGGCATAACATCTTCGGTCAGCCGTGAGGCCGCAACGGGCGCAATGGTATTGACTTTAATATTATACTTCGCGCCTTCAAGTTTTAACGTATTCATAAACCCGACCAGACCCATTTTAGCGGCAGAATAATTGGTCTGGCCAAAATTTCCATAAAGCCCGGCCGCTGAGGTAGTCATCACAATACGGCCATATCCGTTATCTTTCATGTTAATGAAAGCAGGCCGTGTAACATTAAATGCACCTGTCAAATGAACATCAATGACGATTTGCCAGTTTTCACGATCAGATTTTACAAAGCTCTTATCCCTCAAAATTCCCGCATTGTTGATAAGGATATCAACCTTACCGAACGCGCTGATGGCTGTTTTGATGATATTTTCACCGCCTTCAGTAATCGCTACATTATCATAGTTTGGAACAGCCTCCCCGCCCATAGCCTTGATTTCTTTCACTACCGTATCTGCCGGCGCTGCAGCGCCTACTCCTGATCCATCTCGCGCGCTGCCAAGATCATTTACAACAACTTTCGCACCACGCTTTGCCAGTTCAAGGGCATACACACGTCCAAGTCCAGCGCCAGCGCCTGTGATCACTGCAACGCGGCCGTCAAATCTTATTTTATTTGCCATATGTCCTCCTTATGCTGAAATTATTTTGTTTAACATCATGATGAATGGGCCATTCCTGTCAACAATTATGCACTCTTCAGGCCTAAAAAATCCGGCTGATAGGATTCAAGATGTTTGGCGATTGCTTCCAGATGAAGATCAGTACCGCCGCCATCAAATTCAAAGGATCGGGTTCGCAGATGATAGAGGCCGATATCCATTTCTTCTGTCCAGCCGATGGCGCCATGAAGAAAAATACCGTGGTAACAAACATCATGATATACACTATTGGCTTTTGCTTTTGCCATGGAGTTCAGCTTTGCAGACGGCCTGCCCTCATTGATATGCCATGCAGCTTCATGTACAAGATATTTCAGCTCATCAATATCTGTGAGCAAGTCCACCAGTTTGAATTGCACTGCCTGAAACGATCCGATGGGTTTGTCAAACTGTTTTCTCTCCTTTGCATATTTATTCACAATGGAAAAAACAGCCTGGGCGCCGCCGGACATTTCCGCAGCCTTTAGAACTGCTGTGTTCTGAAAAATATACTCCACAATTTCCCAGCCCTTGTCCGGTTTACCGAGTATATTTTCTTTGGGGATATTCACATTGTTGAATTTAACTTCACAGCGGTTATCCCGTGCCGTTGTAGGAATAATGTCGATGTTTATGCCATCGGTTTTGGAATCAACGATACATAGCGTAATTCCATCTTCACTATTTTTATTCTGAGAGGTACGTGCCACAACAAGAAAATAGTCCGCCGCGGATGCGTACGGAACAAAGAGTTTAGTTCCGTTGAGACAATATCCGTTCTTATCCAGGGTTGCGCTAAGATGAATATCATCGGGTTCATGGGTTGCCCGTTGCTCGGTTTGTGCAAAGGACCATATTTTCCCCTTTTCAGCAATACCAGGCAAGAAGACTTCTTTCTGTTCATCCGTGCCAAATTTCAGTAACGGCATACCGCAAAGGGCAACAGTTGAAAAAAACGGTGAGGGAACAATATTTCTACCCATTTCTTCCATAAAAAGCATAAGGTCAATGAAATTTCCTTCTGTTCCCCCATACTTTTCTGGAATAACAAGGCCAAGAAATCCTAATGATGTCATTTTTTTCCAGATTGCAGGATCATATCCTCTGGGATCAGCTTTTAATTCTCTGACCTTATCTTTTGGGCATTCTTTTTCAAAGAATTCACGAGCGGACTTTTTAATAAGTTCCTGCTCTTTTTTAAAGGCAAAATCCATTTACACCTCCTTTTAATAAGATCTGGGCTGTTGAAGCCCAAACTGGCCAACAATGGTTTTTTGTGTAAATGTCGTTCCGGCAGCGATAGCCATCCCGATACAGTAGTAATAAAGATGCTCAACTGCGCCATTTATTTTTGTCCACCGCGTGTTCTTGTTACCTGGATCCATTTGTGAAAAAGCGCCAAGCATATCCGCACCGATCCGTGTCAATTTCTCAAGCAGGATATCAACATTGGCCTTATCTCTGGAAGGTTCATAAATGACCGTCATGCCCGCGTGCTCCTTCCAGGCTGCCTCGTAGGCCAGAAGCTTTGCCGCTTCCAGATCAATGGCAAGATCGGCAAATTTTTGACGAATTACCGGTTTTTGAAAAATATTGATGTCTTTTGCGTAGCATAGAAGTTCATCAAAAAGTCTTTTGGCTCTGCCATAAAATGGAATCGCCACGCCGCGTTCAAAGGAAAGAGCTGTCATCAACTGCGCCCAGCCTTTGTTTTCTTCGCCCACCAGATTTTCTGCAGGTACCCTTACATCTTTAAAGAAAATCTCATTAAAAATATGACCACCAACAAAATTTTTAATAGGATTCACTGTAAGCCCCTTGCTTTTCATATCAACGATAAAAAGGCTGAGCCCGTGATGTTTTTTCTTAACTTCTGTATTTGTCCTGCAGGCCAGCCACATCCATCGTGCTCTGTGAGCAACACTGGTCCAGACTTTTTGTCCATTGATAACATATTCATTTCCCTCTTTTTTGGCAAAAGTTTGGAGACTTGCAAGGTCGCTTCCTGAATCCGGTTCGCTATACGCGGTGCACCAGATGCCATCCGGATCTCCGGCGGCAATGGGCGGAATATATTTCGCCTG
>JAABPS010000231.1 GCA_011391835.1 Desulfobacteraceae bacterium | reverse complement strand
ATGAGCGATGTGATGGATCAGGGAGTGCTTGTGGGAAGAACTAATTTTAGTCTGCCGGGCATGAATAACATTATGAATTTCGCCCCTGCATTGATCATTACCAAGGATCAGGTAGACCGCATCGTCTCAGCCGTTAAGAAGGCAATTGAAATAAATTGTCCATAAATGAGCCGGACATCATGCTAAACATCAAATCCCTTAGGGAACAAATTTACGACTACTTTAAAAGTGAAATGCAGTCCGGAAAGCTGTTGCCCGGATCATCCATCAACCTCAATGAAATCGCTCAAAAGCTGGGAATCAGCAAAACACCGCTTCGAGACGCCCTGATCCAGCTTGATGCTGAAGGCTTTGTATCGATTTTACCACGGCGGGGTGTTCAGGTCAGGAAGCTTACGCTGCAAGATATAAGGCAATCTTATGAAATTATCGGAGCGCTGGAAGCTTCGGTGGTTTTGTCTGTATTTGATCAGTTCAATCAAGATCATATAGTAGGATTGGAACTGCTCAATACTCAACAAAAACAAGCCATTCAAAAAGATGACTTTGAAAGTTACTACCGATTGAATCTCGAGTTTCACGGCATCTTTCTTAAACTCAGTGATAATGAAGCACTGAACAAAATCATTACGCCATTAAAACTGCGCCTTTATGATTTTCCCAGACGGATGTACTTAAAGGATTGGGAACTGCAGCATCTTCGCGAGCATGATCAGTTTATTGATTACGTGAAAAAAGGAGATAAAACAGGCGCGGCAGATATCATTAAAAATGTACACTGGTCATTTGCAGTACATGAAAAATATTTCAGGCAGTTTTACAAGCTGAACCATAACGAATGTTAAAACTGAGCGTCATAATCAAAGGAAGGATCTTTGGATAAATCCATGACCCGGTGCGGATGTCTGTCTCCCAGCTTCCCGGTTGACGTTCCGCCATCATATACGCGCTTTATTCCCCATCCACCATTCCAGACTCTCCCATCATGGTTGTGCCCGAACAAAAGTGCATCAATGTGATGCCACTCTAATGTTTTCTCCAACGCATCTGAATCCTTTAAATGGTGAAACAACGTAGGATGAAACGGATGGTGATGCAGGTAAACAACTCTGTATTTACTGTTCTTGACCTGATCCCCTTTCAAAAGGGTTGCCAGTCTTTTCAGCTGTTTTCCCCCAAGCTCACCCTCTGAAAATATCCGGTCATACCAGTGCAGTTCTTCTGCCATGGAGTCCAGACCCATAAAAGCGATTCGATCAATGATATCCAGCTTAGGATATTGAATCGTGGTTTTTTCAAAAAAGTGCTTCTTAAACTTTTTCACATAATCAGAGTTTCCAAATGAACCGGTGCCATAGTCATGATTGCCGGGCACAACTAAAACCTTAAACCCCGCATCATTTAAACGATTTAAATGAGCGCTCGCTTCTTCATAACTTCCTTTACAGGTTGCGTCTTCCACGATATCGCCGGTTATCACAACAATGTAACCTTTTGCCGGTGTTTTATGAAATATCATCCGGGTAACAATATCCCCAAGTCGTGAAGTAAGATCACCAAATCCAACATGCAAATCCGACAGATGAATAATTTTTTTCATTTGCGTTCCTCCTTATAAAGCTAAGGCACATCATGCGCCATGCCTGTACCTCAGAATATCAGAAGTCGATTTGATCCTTCCCTTCAATGGCCTTTAAAAACTCTGAAGGATCCACCTGGATTTTTGTCCACAGTGCGAACGTACGCCGAGCCTGAAAAGCCAGTGTCTGAAGTCCATCCATAAACCGGATTCCCCTGGATGTTGCCATCTCTTCCCAGAAATTTTGCATACGGCCATAATTCAGATCGAGCACCAGCTCACATTTTGGAACCTGAAGTTTCTCAACGATCTTCGATAATTCCGGTGATTCTTCGTTACTGGAAACAGATGTAGCATTAACAATGATATGCGCATGTAGAGGGCCTTCCGTCAACGATTCCAGCGATCTCGATTGCCCGCTAACACGATGGGCTACTTCTCTTGTTTTCTGATTATTCCGCCCGGCAACGATAATCGAATCCGCACGAAGCCAGTTAAATATAAAAACAACCGCCTTTGCCGCACCACCATTTCCGAAAACCAGCGCCGATTTCCCTGCGACTTCAAATCCCATATGATCCAGCGCATCCATAAATCCGATGGCATTGGTATTGTATCCTTTGAGTTTATTTCCGTCGCGAACCACCGTGTTGACAGAACCAATAATATTAGCCCCTTCTGATAAAATATCAAGATGAGGCACCACTACTTCTTTATAAGGGACAGTAATATTCGCACCGGCGATGTTTAACACCCGAAGGCTTTGCATGGCCGCACCTATATTTTCAGGCTGGACCATGAAGGGCACATAAACGCCCTTCATCCCGATTCGTTTAATGACTGCCGAAAACATTGCCGGTGATTTTGAACGAAACGCCCGCTCGTCGCTTAATATGCAGAAAACCTTCATCTGAGGATCAGACACTAACCGCCGGGCAGTCGGATCAAGTATCATATCAAAACCTCACAAAAAAACCCCGCCCCACACAAACAATAGGTCAGGGTCTTTTTTGTTTCATCGATGAACAAATCGTCCATGCGTCTATCACAATCATGAATTAATAAAAAAATATCATTCATTCAACATGGTTGTGGCAGGATAGACCAGTATATACACCCCATTGAAAAAAGGAGGTTCAAGCGCAGTTGAGTATGGCAGTTCTGCTTTCTTGACCATTATTTGATATTCAAAAGGCTCTTGATGCTTGCTGTAATCTCATCAGCTGAAGCCGGTTTCGGCAGATAATCATCGGCCTCCATGCTCATCCCATCCGCATGAGAATACCGTGTGGATGCAACATGATCTGCCACTGCTGTAAGCATCACCACAGGAATGTCAGAATACTTATCATCCGCCTTTAATTCAGAGCACATTTGGTAACCATCTTTTTCAGGCATCATCACATCTAAGACAATGGCATCCGGCGGATTCTTTGCGACTTTCTCCATTCCTTCTACACCGTCGTATGCCACTTCAACCGCAAACCCTTCCTTTTCCAGATTTCTTTGAACGATGGCAGCAAAATCAGGTTCATCATCTACAACAAGAATTCTCTTTTTCTTACTCATGTACCATCTCCTTTTTTATTGTATGGGGTCAACTAACCATCTCTCTACACTTCCGGCCTTGGATAAAGGCCAGCCCGTTTAACGATCTCCGATACTTTTTCCTCCCACTCAATTGCCATGATATGAAATCCACGAACCCCTTCGACTCCCTTGAGGCGCTCGATGGATTCTATACAAATATTAATTCCTTCTTCTGCCTGTTTTTCCTTTGGTATATCCGACAGCCTCTTTACCACTTCATCCGGTACATCCATCCCCGGAACCTTGTTTTTCATATATCGGGCCATACCCGCGGATTTCATTGGGGTAAGACCCGCCAGTATGAACACTTTTTCATGAAGCCCTCTGTCTCGTGCCAGCTTCATCCATTCTTCAAATTTATCAAGGTTATAAATACACTGAGTCTGAATGAATTCAACGCCTGCGGCAATTTTTTTGGCCAGCCGCGGCACCCGTATCTCAAAAGGATCCGCGAACGGATTGGCGGCAGCCCCCACAAACATTTGCGGCGGCCTGCCAATATCATCCCCGCCCAGAAATTTTCCTTCGTCCCGCATCCGCCGAACGGTCTGGATAAGCTGCATCGAATCCAGATCATGCACGTTCTGGCCGGAACCGCAGTCGCCAAAACTCTGGTGATCCCCCGAAAGGCAGAGGATGTTATAGATGTCAAACGAAGCAGCGCCCAGAATATCACTTTGCAGGGCTATCCGGTTACGGTCGCGCGTCACCATCTGGAGAACCGGCTCAAGTCCCATCAGTTTTAGCCGTATGCAGGCCGCCAGGCTGCACAACCGTGTAACCGATGTCTGATTGTCTGTAATGTTGATGGCATCCACGTAATTTTTTATCATCTCCGCCTTTTTGGTAATGGCATCTGGATCGCTTCCGCGCGGAGGCCCTACTTCGGAGGTGACGGCAATGTGACCGGACTTTAGAATCTTTTCCAGCTTACTCGGTGTATTCAGCTTCATATCTGCACATCCTCCCTGACGACTTTTCTAGGCCCGCCGGCCCTGTCCTTTGACCAGTCCTTGATGGGAGTGATCTTTTCATATTCATCCAGCCTTCCCAGCGCCTTGAGCCTGTCAATAATCAACTGCCAGGCGCAATCAAGCTCAGCATTAATCTCGCATTTCCCCTTGGTTGAACCGCCGCAGGGACCATTTAATATCCGCTTGGCGCATCTGGAAACCGGACAAATTCCGCCGGTACTGGCCAGAAGGCATTGCCCGCACGCCTGGCATCTCTCAGTCCACAACCCACGATCTTCCGTCACTCCTAAAAAGCAGGTATTCACTCCTGGCAATAAAGGAGTATTTTGATATTTCTCTGCCGTAAATTGAACGCCCACGCCACAGGCGAGCGAGACAATAGCATCATACCGATCCACAATGTCACGAATCTCATCCAAATATTCATGGTCGCATTGTCTCTCCAGTGTCCGCTCATCTATCTTAACCTCTTTCCCTGCATTAATAAAATACATTCGTAACGCCGATGCCAGCAGGCCAACTTCCTTTTTCCCTCCAGCCTCGCACACCGTCACACATTCGTTGCATCCAAGAATAAGAATATTCTTGTATTCACTGATCTGGGCAATAATTTCTTCAATCGGTTTTTTTTCAGCAACAATCATTTATTTAGACCTCACTTTTTTAGTGGTTCCCCATCATATATAGCAACAATCCATGACCAATTGCAAACCGGTTAAGCAGCCTTTTTCTTCTTTCCCTTTTTAATCGGATTAGGCCCCATCTCAAGTATCCGTTTATTCATCTCTGCTGCATAGGCAGCGAATTTTGGCCCCTCACTTGAAGAAAGGTTATACATCTGAACGCGTTCACCGCCTACACCGATGCTGTTTAAAATTTTCTGTGCCTGCTCAACGCGTT
>JAABPS010000230.1 GCA_011391835.1 Desulfobacteraceae bacterium | reverse complement strand
TCAAATCTATGAAGAAGCAAAGATTATAGGCCGTTATACGGAGCTTAGCATGTTGCAGGTGGTTGGCGGAGTTCAGTATCGCCAGCAGGCGGATGTGCTCCGTCAGGGGGTTGATATCGTTATTGGCACTCCGGGCCGGCTGATCGATTATCAAAAGCAAAATATTTTTAAAACGGATAATATTCAAATCGTTGTTGTTGATGAAGCGGACCGTCTGCTGGATATGGGTTTTTCAAAGGATATGAGATATATCCTTCGCAAGCTTCCTCATTTCAATAAACGGCAATCCATGCTATTTTCAGCCACTCTTTCGCTTCGCGTGATGGAACTGACCTACGAATATATGAACGCTCCGGAATTTATATCTGTTACCCCGGAAGAAATCACCGTCAAAGGAATTGAGCAGTCCTTATTTCATGTGGAAAGCAAAAGCAAGCTTTCCCTGTTCCTTGGTTTGCTTAAAAAAGAAGAGTGGAGCAGGGTGCTTGTTTTTGTAAATACCAAATCGGGCGTGGAATGGCTCACCCGAAAACTTAAAGGCAATGGGTTTCCAGCAGAAGGAATTACCGGTGATCTTCCGCAGAAAAAAAGATTCAAGCTCATGGAGCAATTTAAAAAAGGTAACATCAAAATACTTGTGGCAACAGATGTTGCTTCACGCGGCATACATGTGGAAGACATCAGTCATGTCTTCAATTATGATCTGCCTCAGGATCCGGAAAACTATGTTCACCGGATCGGGCGGACCGCCCGGGCAGGTAAAATAGGAAAAGCGTTTTCACTCGCCTGTGAAGAAAATGTCTTTTATCTGGAACCTCTGGAAGAAATGCTTGATTACAAAATTCCGGTAGTTTGGCCGAAGGATGAATGGTTCGTAGAGGACAAAGCGGGATATGTTTTAATGGATAAAAAAAGGGTTTCGAGGCCGTCTGGCAGGAAAAACGCAAAAGCCCCTGCTGAAAAGCAGAAGAAACGAAAGGATGTTCCAGGCAAAGGGAAACGAATGGCTCCTGGTGCATTTTTTGGTTTTGGACCGGATGAAGATGTAAGCTCAGAACCAGAACAGCCTCCCGTGAAAAGGCGTCCAAAGCGGAAAAGGAGAAAAAAACCGCAGGCAGCGAAAAGCAGCCCGTAGTGTAGCGATAGGGCAATCACGGTGATAACCTGTATGATTTACATATTGAAATAACATTCGAAAACGAATCGATTTCATAAAGCACCCAACAATCTTTTCCTTGATAAAATGTCCTTTTTCCAATAGATTATTTTTATGGGCTATGTTTTCGACTTTAATACCGCGGCAGATTATGAGAAGTGGTTTAACAGGCCGAATAACCTTTTTGCCGCTGATCTTCAGCATCAGTTGATGATCGATCTGCTGAAGCCTCACCGGAATGAAACGGTTCTGGGGATAGGCTGCGGCACCGGCGCCAGCCTGAAACCTTTTCTTGACATGGGCCTTCAGGCGACCGCCATTGATCCCTCTCCTTACATGCTCGATATCAAGAGAAACACCCTTGGAAACCGTGTTGACCTTCACAGAGGATTAGCTGAAGATCTTCCGTTTGAAGATAATTCGTTTAATTATACATGCCTCATTATGTGCCTTGAATTTGCCGAGAATCCTGAAAAAGCCATTGAAGAAGCATGCCGAACTGCCAAGGACAAGATGTATCTTGGCGTTTTTAGCAAATATGCCATGAAAGGTGTACAACGAAGAATTCAAGGAGTCTTCTCTTCCACATTTTTTAACCGTGCGCGCTTTTTCAGTATATGGGAGCTAAAACAGATGATCCGGCAATGTATGGGAGATGTTCCCATATCGTGGAAAACGGTAGGTCAATTTCCTTCTGCTGCAGGAAAGGTTTCACAGCGTGTTGAACGATCAAGCCTTGTACAAAAATGCCCCTTTGGTGAATATACGGGGATCGCTGTCACCCTTGCTCCCCGATTCAGGACAACGCCGCTTCCTTTAAAATTCAAAACAAAACCGGCACAGCGGGTGTTGAGCAGTCAAATTAAACAGGTCTTTGGCCCTAAAAATTCTGATGACATTTAAAGGAACGGATGCATGGAGGCATTGCTCTACAAACCGCTGAAAGATAAAAAAGTGCGCTGCGACCTTTGCCACCACCGATGCGTCATCAGGGAAGGAGAGCGAGGGAAATGCAATGTGCGCGAAAACCAAAACGGTATCTTGCATACGCTTGTGTATGGGAAATTAATCGCAAGCCATATTGATCCCATTGAAAAAAAACCTCTTTTCCATTTTATGCCCGGAAGTCTATCCTTTTCCGTTGCAACTGTGGGCTGTAATTTCAAATGTCGTTTCTGCCAGAATTCAGATATCGCTCAGATGCCGTCTGATCATAACGGGGAAATACGTGGAGACACTGTTGAACCTGCGGCGATTGTCGATGCGGCAGTAAAAAACAACTGCGCGAGCATATCGTACACCTATACGGAACCAACCATTTATTTTGAGTTTGCTTTTGAAACCGCAAAAATTGCTACTCAAAAAGGAATCAAGAATGTTTTTGTAACCAACGGGTACATGACGGCAGAAGCACTCCAAATGATACAACCCTATCTGGATGCGGCTAACGTGGATTTAAAGGCATTTAGCGGTGATTTTTATAAAAATATCTGCGATGCAAAACTTGAGCCTGTCAAAGAGACACTCATCCAGATGAAAAAGCTGGGCATATTTGTGGAAATAACCACGCTGATTATCCCCGGGCTAAATGATGATACGGAAGAGTTAAAAAATCTGGCTTCATTCATCGCAGCGTCGCTTGGCCCTGAAACACCATGGCACATCAGCCGCTTTCATCCCACCTATCGCCTGACGGACAAACCGCCTACGCCTGTAAAAACACTTATTTCTGCACGTGAAATAGGTATGAATGCCGGGTTGAAATATGTTTACACAGGAAACGCGCCTGGTGAAAACGGAGAGAACACGTTCTGCTGGAAGTGCAAAGAATTACTTATTGAACGCTGGGGATTCCACGTCCGGAAAAACTTAATAAAGAATAGCGGATGTGTTCACTGTGGTGCCTCAATTGATGGCATTGGTATGTAAGTAAATTGATAAAATTTGCTTTGCAAAACCGGAGTGTATCAATTGTCTATATTTCAAATTTCAAGGGTTGAGCTCAATTACCCCTCATCTATTCTGGCTTGTCTGGGTATGCCCGGTTGTTTAGCAGATTAGGGATAGAATATAAATAAAAAATACAAAGGGCATCCCTATTAGACACTATTAGACATCTAATCTGATTTATCGTATGCAGAATAACCTATAAATAGCTTCAATCTATTCCATAAAGTATATTGTTTTTGACTTTCAATAATTTTTTGAAACTTATCTATATTATAATCTATTACCTTCGATGCGACTTCAATCAAATAATTTTTAACAATACAGTTTTCAGATTCAATGTTTATTTTCTCTACAATTTCAGATTTGTATTTCGCCTGTTGTGAAAAGTATTTTTGCCTTGTTTCCACATAACTATCTATACAATCATCTATTTGGTCTATTATATCTTTGGAATTATAAATTGCTTTTGATAAATCAGCTCTCTTCTTTTTCGGATAAATTATGTTGTAAAATAAGCCTTCTGTATGAATTTTGTCATATATGCTGGTTACTATTTTATCTGATACTTGAATTCCAATTGTCTCGTTATTGCTATTCACTTGGGGTATAACACGTAAAGATAGGTCCTTCTGTACCTTCTTCAATCTATCAATGTTTTCGCTCATTTCAATTATAAGCAGTTTATTCAATCGATTTGTGTCATAAATGTATTTTGCAACCAAACCAATCAAAACAGCTCCTATTGTGGGCAGAAGCCAAAAAATAATAACCTTTCCAATTTCTGTAGAAGTAAGATTGTTGTAAAGCAATCCAAAATCAGATGACATTATCTTGTCAAAATTATCATAAAAATAGACGACAATTATGACTATGAAAAATATAATAGTGATTCGTAATTTCTTTTTCATTATGAAATTCCAAGTATATTTTATCTGATTATTGAAAAAAGAAACATAGTGACTTTGGGACTTTAGGGACGCCCGTTGCATTTTTATATTTTAATCATTCAACTAAAACTAAAAGAATTATTTCTTATTAAATGTAAAAATATAGGACGCCCCTGTCTCCACTGTCTTTGCACTTTAATGAGGGCTTGATCTCTTTCAAAAAATCCCATTTCAGAAAACCATCTGTCAGCTAACCAGGCATCTCTTCTATATTCCATTCGCAGGTACTGCGGGGAATGTTATTTTTCCTGTTCCAGGATCATAGCTTTTACATTCTTTTTTGTCAGTTCATTAACAAAGTGTTTGGCGTCATTTTCAGTTCCTTCGTACATCCCGAAGTGAATGGGTATTGCAATTTTTGCTTTTACATCAAGGGCAGCATGAATCGCATCGTCCACTGAATTCATTGTATATGTCTGCCCTAAAGGAAGGAGGGCTATATCGCACGAAAATTTTTTCATTTCCGGTATTCTTTCCGTGTCTCCTGCGTGATAGATTCGTACGCCTTCGACTGTAATTATATAACCAACAAAATTCTTGGATTTTGGGTGAAAATTTGTCTTAACGATATTATAGGCAGGCACTGTTTCAATTTTTATACCCTTGATTGTGACGTTTTGGTTTGGCAATAACACCATAGGCGTCATCTTGAGATTGGAAGTATTGAACGATGTTACGATCACAGTATCATCTTTGGACAGTTTCTCAATATCAGCCGGCGAAAAATGATCGCCGTGATCATGTGTAATTAAGATGATGTCAGCCTTCTCATTGGAGGTGATATTTACCGGATCGATGAATATCCTCATCGTGCCGGCGTCAATCTTTACTGAAGCCTGTTTAAACCAATGGATATTTTCTACCATATTGTCAGTCCTTGTTTGAGAAAATAAAAAACCGCTGGCGGTTAATAAAACTGCAATCAAGGCACTTAATTTCTTCATGGTATTTCCCTCACTTTTTTGATCTTGAGTATAGAAAACCGGACATTGTATGTCAAGG
>JAABPS010000229.1 GCA_011391835.1 Desulfobacteraceae bacterium | reverse complement strand
GGATTGTATTTTTCATCCACTGAAATTCAACACTCCCTGTCTATATCTATAATGAGTTAATATATTCTCTTTGAAACGGTGATTTCTCATGCCATACTATTATTTAAATATCAAGAAAGACGATTAAAATATCGACCAATAAACACTATTAAATAAAAACGTAACACTTTTCAGATCCGATTATTCAGTCTCTGCCAAAACGTATCCTTATCAGAAATCGTTTGACTTGTGTTCAACAATCTCATATTTAAAAATACGGAATTGTTTTAGACATATACAACATTGTTACGATGCATTGGAAAATTTGATAAAAATTATCCGAACATCTCTCATCTCCATGAAATGAAAAATGTAACAAACTATGACAAGCAAAATACTCATTAATGCTATTGATGCGGATGAATGCAGAATAGCCAAAGTCAAAGACCAGCAGCTTGAAGAATTTCATATAGAAAGCGCGGGAAGAGAAATCACCCAGGGGAATATCTACAAGGGTATTATCTCCCGCATTGAACCCAGCCTTCAGGCAGCGTTTATTGATTACGGAGCTTCGCGCAATGGATTTCTCCAAAAGCATGAAATTCATAGCGATTATTACCAGGATACCCCGTCGGGCGACCTGTCCATAAACAATATTGTAAAGCGGAGCCAGGAAGTCCTTGTTCAGGTAACAAAAGATCCCATGATGAACAAGGGAGCCATGCTGACAACCTATATATCATTGCCCGGACGATTTATCGTTCTGATGCCAGGAACAGATAACCGCGGTATCTCCAGAAAGATAGAAGATGAAGAGGAGCGTGCACGACTCAAGGATATCATCGATAAACTGAAAATCCCTGAAGGATTTGGGATTATCGTCCGAACTGCGGGCATTAGCTGCAACAAAACCCTTTTAGACAAAGACCTTGGATATCTGCTGCGACTTTGGAAAAACATTAAAAGTGATGTAAAAAAGAACAAAGCGCCGACACTCCTGTATAAGGAACAGAATCTGGTTGTCAGATCCATCCGGGACTATTTTACAGCAGATGTGACGGAAATCCTTGTTGATGACGAACATATCTTTCGCGAAACCAAGGATTTTCTAAAAATTATATCCCCAAAACATAAGAAAATCGTAAAAATTCATCAGGATGACAAACCTATTTTCACCAAATATCATCTCGAAGATCAGATCGCATCCATATTTGAAAGCAGAGTAAATCTGAAGTCCGGAGGATCCATTGTCATCGAGCAAACAGAAGCATTGGTCTCAATTGACGTAAACTCCGGCAAGGCCACCCAGCAAAAATCAGTTGAACAGACCGCCCTGAAAACCAATATCGACGCTACCGGAGAAATTGCACGCCAGTTAAGACTCAGAGACCTTGGCGGGCTCATCGTCATTGACTTTATCGATATGCGGGACGCAAAACACCGGGCCGAAGTTGAAAAAGAATTAAGAAACGCTGTGAAAAATGATAAGGCAAAGATAAATATCGGCAAGATTTCAAAGTTTGGGCTTCTTGAAATGTCAAGACAGCGGATACGGCCATCCATTGAGTTTGGAAGTTTTGTTCCCTGCAAGCACTGCAAAGGGAAAGGACTGACGCCGTCACCTGAAACGCTGGGCGTCGGATTTCTGCGCAAGCTGAGTCTTGAAACGTTAAAAGATAATATTTCAGTTGTAAATGGTATTGTGCCCGTTGACGTCGCAGATTACATGCTCAACAAAAAGCGGAAGGAGATATTGGAACTTGAGGAAAGGCGCGGTCTGAAAATTATCATTGAAGGGGACAATACCATGATGCCTGGAGAAAGCAAAATCATCAGCAAATAAACCTTGCTGTTACCCCTTGCAAAAACCCAGTATAAATCGCAGTGTAACTCGCATAGCCCAATGCCCTGCGCGTAGCGACTGTCACGCTCACTACCGCCACGGACATGTTCCAGTAACCGAAAGATAAACGGACATCAACATGATCAAACGATACACACGAAAAATAATGGGAGATCTCTGGGCAGAGGAAAATAAATACCGCACATGGCTGCGCGTTGAGATGGCCGCATGTGAAGCCATGGCTGAAATGGGAAGCATTCCAAAAGACGCTGCAAAAACCATCATGGGAAAAGCAGACTTTTCTGTCAAAAGAATCGAGGAAATTGAAGCGGAGACCAAACATGATGTGATTGCCTTTCTCACCAGTGTTGCGGAATATGTGGGCCCTGATTCCAGGTATATCCATCTGGGGATGACATCGTCCGATGTTTTGGATACAGGCATGGCCTCTCTGCTCCGGCAGGCAGGGCTGATTCTTCTAAACGATTGCGATGTGCTGCTGGATACGCTGAAGACACGGGCCTTTGAACATCAACATACGGTCATGATAGGCAGATCCCATGGTATCCATGCGGAACCGATCACATTTGGCCTGAAACTCGCTGTCTGGTATGATGAAATGAGGCGCAACAGAAACAGGCTGCAGCGGGCCGTTGAAAATATCAGCGTTGGAAAGATTTCCGGGGCTGTCGGCACATTTGCCAATATTTCTCCGGAAATAGAAGCCCATGTCTGCAGAAAGCTTGATCTCAAACCCGCTCCTGCATCAACGCAGATTATTCAGCGGGACCGATATGCCGAATATTTTTCTACGCTGGCCATCATGGCCTCCTCCATTGAAAAGATGGCAGTGGAGATCCGGCATCTTCAACGAACCGAGGTTCAGGAAGCAGAAGAATATTTTTCAGAGGGTCAAAAAGGATCATCCGCCATGCCCCACAAGCGCAATCCCGTTGGATCTGAAAATATGTCCGGTCTGGCCCGTGTCATCCGTTCCAATGCCCTGGCTGCCATGGAAAACATACCCCTGTGGCATGAACGGGACATCAGCCACTCGTCTGTTGAACGAATCATTGCACCGGACAGCACCATACTTATGGACTACATGTTACACCGGTTTAGCAGTATTATGAAAAACCTTGTGGTCTATCCTGACAGAATGAAGGAAAACCTGGATACATTACAGGGGCTTATTTATTCACAGCAGATCCTGCTGTCACTGGCTGAAGCGGGTGTAACCCGTGAAGATGCTTACAGAATGGTTCAGTCCCATGCCATGAAAGCATGGAATGAAAAAAAAGACTTCAAAACGCTGATTCTCAATGACAAAGACATCGGCAAGTATCTGAGTCATAAAAAAATTGAAGAATTATTTGACGTAAGAAATCATTTAAAGTATATCAACGCCATTTTTAAACGTGTATTTACCGAAACATAACAATCAACTTAAAATTCATTAAATAACTATCAGGAGGGAATATCGTGTTCAACAATATTGCATATGCCATGGGCCAGGGTGGAATCGGCGGACAGGGACAATTCGCCACACTTATCCCTATTATCCTCATGTTCGTAATTTTTTATTTTCTGCTCATCCGCCCTCAGCAGAAGAAACAGAAAGAACATCGTGAATTGGTCAACAACCTGAAAAAAGATGACCGGGTAGTCACAAGCGGCGGTATTTATGGGCGCATTTCCGGCGTGGATGATCAAACCGTTACCGTTGAAATTGCGGATAAAGTCCGTGTCAAGGTCGCCAAGGGAAATATTTCGGTTGTACTTCAAGACACATCAAAGACGACTAAAAAGGAATAGATCATTGAAAAATTTTTCATGGAGACCAGCCATGGTCCTGGCCGTTATCCTCGCTTCGATTATCTACATTCTGCCGACCGTAGATATGATGGTGAATAAAAAATCCGAACCCACCCTGTGGCCGAAAAAGAAAATTAACATGGGCCTTGATCTTCAGGGAGGCATGCACCTGGTTCTTGAAGTGGATGCAGATAAAGCTGTCGCAAGCTCTATTGAACGTCTGTCGAATGATCTCAAACATGCGCTGAGAAAAAAGCGTATCAAGCATGAAGATTTTACTGCTGATCAGGTGAGTATTTCTCTGAATCTCCCGGATGCAAATGATCTGGAAAAATTTGACGAATTATTAAAAACAGAGTTTGGCGGGCTCCAGAGCGAGAAAAAACAGACAGCAGAAGGCGAGAATCGTATTGTGGTAAATCTGCCGGATGCTGAAATCACCCGCATTAAAAAGAATGCCGTTGATCAGGCTCTTGAAACCATCCGGAACCGGATCGATCAGTTTGGAGTGAGCGAGCCCGATATTCGAATTCAGGGAGAGCAGCAGATACTCATTCAGCTTCCCGGCGTTAAAGACACCCAGCGTGCAAAGGATCTTATCGGAAAAACAGCGCTCCTGGAATTTAAACTGGTTGACGACATCAACGATCTTGAGGCTGCGTTGAACGGATCCATCCCTCCGGGCAGTGAAATTTTGTATGAGGAAGAACAAGATGAGGCTACACTTCGTGTCACCAAGAGACCCCTTCTGATCAAAAAGCGGGCATCCCTTACCGGTGAATACCTCAAGGATGCCAGGGTTCAGTTTGATGCTCAGTTTAACGACCCCTATGTCACCATTGAACTGGATAACAAGGGCGCAAGAATTTTTGAAAAAGTCACTGAAGAAAATGTCGGCAAACGTCTGGCCATTGTATTGGATAACAAAATTCATTCAGCCCCGAAGATCCAAGAAAGAATCCCCGGAGGCCAGGCGCGCATCACCGGGCAGTTTACACCAGACGAAGCACGCGACCTGGCAATTGTTTTAAGAGCCGGAGCACTTCCGGCTCCGGTAAATATACTGGAAGAAAGAACAGTTGGGCCCTCTCTTGGAAGAGATTCCATCAACAAGGGACTTATGTCAGGCATTATCGGTAGCATTCTTGTGGTTCTGTTTATGGCCATTTATTACAAGGGCGCCGGGCTGATCGCTGACTTTGCCCTTGGGCTGACCATTGTCATGATTGCTGCAGGCCTGGCCGTATTTGGCGCCACCCTGACCCTTCCCGGCATTGCAGGTATCATCTTGACCATTGGTATGGCTGTAGATGGGAATGTTATCATATATGAACGTATCCGGGAGGAACTGCTTGTTGGAAAAACACCCCATGCTGCCGTGGATGCAGGATATGACCGGGCGACTCTTACGATTCTTGATGCCAATGTTACCACACTCATCGCAGCCCTG
>JAABPS010000228.1 GCA_011391835.1 Desulfobacteraceae bacterium | reverse complement strand
GCCCTGTCCAATCCAAACATCAGATTCATATTTTCAACACCGGCCTGTGCACCGCCCTTTCCAATACTATCCAGAACGCTAAATACAACGATGCGGTTTCGATCCTCATCTACGTCCAATCCGATATAGCAATAATTGGTTCCAGCTACCGAATTGACCCATGGGTATGGTTTGTACTGCCAGGATGTATTTTCCTCTTTGGGTAGATCATAGATCTTTACAAAATAGTCATCCTTATAAAAATCTTTGTATATCCTGATAAGGTCATCCTTTTTTACTGGCCTTTTTGGAAATACGTGACAGATATCCAAAATACCCCGAATAATAGGAACATAAACAGGCGTAAAATGAACCGAAACCTTTTTATTCGCAATGATCCCAAGCTCCTGCTCCATTTCATACGTATGGCGATGATTTACCGCATTATAGGGAACAAGATTATTTCCGATTTCCGGATGATGTGCTGCCCGTGAAAGCTCCGCTCCGACCCCGGCCGTCCCTGAAAGACCATTGACAATCACTTTATGCTCATCCGCCATGTCTTCCTTAAATAAGGGCGCCAGGCCTAAAATAGCGGCTGATGAAAAACAGCCCGGATTGGCCACCAGTTGGGTTTTTTTGATCTTTTCTTTGTGCAGTTCAGAAATCCCATACACTGCCTTTTCTGCCAGATGCCATTTGGTATGCGGTTGCCCATAAACCTTCTCCCATACTTTCCTGTCTGATAAACGGAATGCAGCGCTAAGATCAATAACTTTGCACCCCTGATTTAAAAAGATCTCCGCTGCCTCAAGTGAAGCGCTGACCGGCAATGCAAGAAAAACCACATCACATGGCGTTGCCTGGTCCGGATGGATCAGACAGATACCTGAGTCATAGAGGTTTGGATGAAAATCCGCAACTTCATTTCCGGTTCTGCTGGTTGCCCAGACGACTTTCACCCCTGGATGCTCCATCAGCACCCGAAGCACCTCTCCGCCGCTATAACCTGTGGCGCCTACGATTCCTGCTGTTATCATACTGCCCCTCCTGCATCTATTTGTTGAATTTTTTCTAAACAATGTTTGTCCAGCTGGGTCTTCAGTTCTTCTGAAATACCGGTTAAAGGTAGCCTGGTTTCGCTCGACCGGATCAGCTTCAAGCGGTTTAAACAGTATTTTATTGGACCCGGATTCGGCTCTTTAAAAAGCAATGGTATCATCTTATGAATTCCCTTCCACCGTTGAAGCGCTGATTGATGGTCATTTTCTTTAACCAGACGAAAGACATCGAGAAAAACATCCGTATGTAAATGGGCTGCTGCAAGAATACCCCCCTCTCCGCCATTTACCAGATGGGTATAAAAAAGAATATCTTCACCTGTCAAAACAGAAAAATTTTCCGGTTTTTCTGATAAAAGTTCTAAGGTCTGGTGGATGTTTCCACAGGAATCTTTTATTCCAATAATATTTTCCTGCTCCGCAAGCCTAAAGAGCGTTTCATTTTGCAGATTCACGCCTGTCCGATACGGGATATTATAAATAATGATATTTTTTTCCGTTGCTTCCGATATTTTTAAAAAATGCTCATACAGTCCGTTTTGATCAGGACGGTTGTAGTAGGGGCATACCGATAAAATACCCTCCACTGCATATTTTTCTACTACCTTTAATGTTTTAATTACTTTATTTGTGAAGTTGCCTCCAACCCCTACGTAAACAGGCACGCGACATCTATTGACCTCCACCGTATGGTCAATGATTTTTTCAAACTCAGGCTCTGTCATCACAGGGCTCTCCCCTGTTGTACCCAGCGGGATCAATCCTGAAATTCCTTTTGAAATGTAATAATCGATCAACCCGTCATAGGAAGGAAAATCGATCTCGTCATTTAAAAAGGGTGTAATCACCGGCAGCCAAACTCCTGCTAATTTCATCTATCTGCTCCTTTTATTGTTTGACCCAAAAAAAACCTCCTGAAACCGGGAGGCTTCAAGAGGTTTTATTCTATAAAGATGTCTTTATATGTTATTGCTGCATGCGCCCGCCCCGGCCGTTGAAGTGGATCCCGCCAATGCGGGATGCCTTTCTGGATTTACGCTTTATGGGCAGATGGCATACAGTCATTTTTATCACTTTACAAATTCGATGTCTATTTTTTATAAGTCGATTTTAGAGATTTAACCTTAAAAGTCAATATATTTTTTACTGCCGATTTATTGAATTTACAAACAGATCACCGGCCAATCCAAAAATTGGGCAGAAGGGCTGTTTCAGGGGCAGAGCTACCACATATAGGTTTTCGCGCCTACATATCTTTTTTTATAATAGCTGTTTAAAAGAGACTCCATGTGGATGCTCTTCCCCTCACTGGGCGCATGAATAAACGTATTGTTTCCTGCATAAACACCCACATGCGAAACCTTATTGCCGTTGGAAGTGGCGAAAAAAACAAGGTCGCCTTTTTTTAGCTCTTTTTTGCTGATCGCCTTCCCATAGGTGTATTGCTCCGCGGAAGAACGCGGAAGCCTCAAACCGTTTAACTGGTACACTGCCATCGTCAGGCCGCTGCAGTCAAATCCTGCGTTTGAGGAAACTCCTCCCCATTTGTAAGGTGTGCCCACAAAACTTTCAGCAGTCCGGATGATTTGATCTCTGAAGTAGTCTTCGCCCAATTCATCAACTTTATATACAGGGTAATCATACGGATTTATGATGTAGTAGTCATCAATCATTCCTATGCTTCGAAGATTTTCAGCTTTTAGACGGGCCTGTTCCCTGGATGAATAATTGCCAAAACGAACCTTGTACAATCCTTTTCTATGGACAAAATAATACGCATTATCCGCTCTCTGATTTAACGAATTCATCAGCCTGGCGGCATTTTCAACGTTTGAAAACGCTCCCAGTTGAACAGAATAGCCCATCTTCTCCAGCTTTCGTTCAGGTATCCTTTCCGGCTGAAGAACAGTTCTGCATCCACAGGCAGTTGCTAAAACAGCTGCCACCAGGAAAATGATACCATACGCCCATGCTATGGCCGTCTCAGGATAGAATTCTTTAGTGCTGTTTTTATTCATTTTTCGCAAAACGTTGTCATAAACTTTGAGATTTTTTCTGATACGGTTCATTCTTATAATATTACCCGTTCATATTCAAGCAATTATCAAAAGATAATGGGGGGTGTTCATTATATCCTGCTGGCATATCGGATTGATTTTTTTGACAATGACGTGTATGATTCAATCAAACGCCATC
Source organism: Desulfobacteraceae bacterium (assembly GCA_011391835.1). Classification (GTDB taxonomy): domain Bacteria; phylum Desulfobacterota; class Desulfobacteria; order Desulfobacterales; family JAABPS01; genus JAABPS01. The sequence goes on along the minus strand of JAABPS010000228.1, from coordinate 1,847 downwards.
ACCGGTTTTAGAGGGGGACAATTGAAATGGGTCAGTACAGAAAAGAAATTGAAGAGGCTGCAAAAATTCTTTCAAAAGCAACCCGGGCATCTGCGTTCTGCGGCGCTGGAAATTCAGAGGAAAGCGGCATTGCCACTTTCCGAGATCCTGGCGGCTTATGGGATCAGGTGGACCCCATAGAGGTAGGTACAGCAGAAGGCCTGATCAGCGCTCTGGATCGAAATGCAGAAAAGCTGCTGCCGGTGTTTATCGGAATACTGAATGCTTTTGAACAGGCAGATCATAACCCGGGCCACAAGGCTCTGGCAGACCTTGAGGCCATGGGTATTTTGATGTCAGTGATTACCCAGAATGTGGATAATCTTCATCAGGAGGCTGGCAGCAGTAAAGTCATTGAAGTCCATGGCAATCTTTTTAGGATGAAATGTCTTTCCTGCGGCTGCACAAAAAACGTTGAGCGAAAGTCCTTTGTCAGGGAGATCAGAGAAAAATTAAACGCCATGGCAGAGTTTAGCCTGACCCACATGGTTTCACTGGCGCCTCTCTGTGATACGTGCAGTTCCATGATGCGTCCGGATGTCGTCATGTTCGGAGAGGCTGTCCAGCATCTGCCCAGGGCGTTTGGCATCGCGCAGAGCACCGATGTCATGCTGGTTCTGGGGACGTCGGGCAATGTCTATCCGGCAGCCTATTTCCCCATAGAGGCCAAAAAAGCAGGGGCTCGCATCATCGTTATTAATCCTACTGAAAATGCTTTTTCGCCTGTGACAGATGTATATATTCCTATGAAAACAGGTGAGGCGCTGCCTGCTATTGTCGGCAAAATCAAGGAGATGGCTCATTAACATCTGAAATCTGATTCCAAATCCGATGGGTTTATACAGGAGCAGATGAATTATGGGAACCTATCATATCACAATCGCTACGGAAAAATGTTCCGGCTGTTTGCGCTGTCAGCTCAGCTGTTCAGAGGCAAACACCCGGACGTTCAAACCATTTGCCGCCAATATCCGTGTGGAAATGATGGATGAGCTCTGTGTCATCCGGTTTACTGAAAACTGCACTGCATGCGGTATCTGTGCGGACAATTGCTTTTACGGTGCGTTAACCAAAACGGCTGAGGAGAACAACGCATGAGTCTGGGCGGATTTGCCGGATATATTCTGCATATAGATTTGACACACCAAATCATTGAACGAACCCCCCTCGATTTTTGTCTGGCGGAGAAATATGTGGGAGGACTGGGACTGACGCTTAAGCTTGCCTACGATGCCATCCGTCCGGGCGTTGACGCGTTGGATCCTGAAAATACCATTGTGTTAGGCGCCGGGCCCTTAGTAGGAACCGATCTCCCTTCCACATCCAGGATATTTGCCGTCACAAAACTTCCATCCAGCGGAACCATTGGCTGGTGCGGCGCCGGTGGATTTCATTTTGGATGCGAGCTGAAAAATGCAGGGTTTGATCACATAATCATCACCGGAAAGGCTCAACACCCTGTGTATATAAAAATCCTCGATGATGATGTTGAGATCTGTGATGCTGGCCATCTCTGGGGCATGGGCGTGGCGGAAACCTGCAAAGCATTCTGGCAGGAGTATGAACAGCCTTTGGGCGTTCTGTCCATCGGTCAGGCAGGTGAACAAAAAATCACTTTTTCCATGGCTTTTATTGACCGCATATCCACGCTGGGCAGGGGCGGATTTGGCGCAGTGATGGGATCTAAAAATCTCAAGGCCATCATGGTCAAGGGAAAGAAGGGAATCGATGTCGCAGACAGAAAGCGATACAGGGCATTGCGGCAGCCCTTTGTTGAAAGTATCCGGGAATATCCCTATTTGCAGGAA
>JAABPS010000227.1 GCA_011391835.1 Desulfobacteraceae bacterium | reverse complement strand
GGGCGGATTGGATTTTGGCCGGTTTTTTGAGGGTTCAGCGGAGACCCCTTTTGCGCTTTGGTTTCTGTTTTATCTTTTGACGTTTTCATTGAGTTAACACTCCCATGTTAAATTCATTAACAAGTGTATTTCCCCCTGTTTTTCTCCAGGACAAGCGAGCACTATTATGTTGTTAATGCTGTTTTTATTTCCGGCACATGCATATAATAATTCAAAGCGTATATCAAGGAATCCTTGGGGATAGCTAAAATATTATCAATTCCCCTGGAGGTTGATAACGGACGCAGGATTAATGTTCGAACATGTCTGCTTGCTGGAAAAAGAAATTGATTTTCAGACCAGGAACTGGCAGCATCGGACTATCAAGTCATCAGGGAGATAAAGGATATTGGAAAAATTGATATGGATACGATGAATACATTCACGGTCCAGGCAGAGATGCTCGCAAACCGTGTCAAAAAGCGCTTCAAACATTTGAGCGGTCGATTTTCCAGGGAGAAGATCGAAGTCTTCAGGCTTTACGACTGGGATATCCCTGAAATCCGGGCAGTAGTGGACTGGTATGCCGGGCACCTGGTTATAGGGGAATATATGAGAAAACAATCCGTGCCTGAATGGCTGCCCTTGATGGGAGCAGCCGTGGCAAACGCCATGAATATACCCCACGAGAAGGTTCATCTCAAGCAGCGCCGTGCCGGCAAGCAGGACGGCAGGCGATATGATCGGCTCCATCATATGGAACAAAAAATAGTCATCTCTGAACGGGATTTGAGATTTCTTATCAATCTCAGCGATTTTGTGGATACCGGTCTTTTTGCCGATCACCGCAATACACGCCAGATGATACGGAACATGGCCCAGAGCAAGGATTTCCTTAACCTATATTGCTACACAGCCACATTTTCCTGCTATGCCGCCAAAGGCGGAGCAGGACGGACACTTTCCGTAGATCGGTCCGAAACCGCCATCAGATGGGCACGGGAAAACTTTCGGCTCAACCATATCCCGGAACAAAACAACTGCCTGGTGCATGCTGACACCTTTGATTATCTTAAAAAAGCCCGCCGCAACGGAGAAATCTTTGATCTTGCAGTAGTCGATCCGCCCTCGTATTCCACGACCCGAACCCGGAACCATTCATTTGATATCGCAAGAGACCACTTGGAACTCTTGTCCGCGACGTTTGAGCTGATGAAGCCAGGAGGCATCGTCTTTTTCTCCACCAACCACCAGGACTTCGAACTGCAAATATCAGACCTGAAACCATCTGAAATTAAGGAGATCACCGGCAGCACGATTCCGGAGGACTATATAAGAAAGCGTCAGCCTATTCACCGCTGCTGGCGGATCACAGTTTAATCCGACAGCTTCTGCAGAACCGTAGTTAACCGTTTGAAAGAAATGAGTAAATTGAATTACCGAAAGAGAAACAGTAAATATAGGACCCGGATGCATACAGATAGTCACAAATCGTTGTGCACAAAGCTGATTTCACAGCGAAAAGCTAAGTCGTTTGGAAAATGAAAATAAACTGATTTTTAAAAAAAATAAATATTTAGCTTGCTATTGTGTATAAAGGTGCTTATTATACGCCATCAATTAAGTCCCGCTGCCAATTGGCGGGGTAGTTTCTTTCTGCAGGAATTATCCGTTGTTGAAACGCTATCATCCTTCAGTTTGTAACGTTGAAATTTTTTGAAAGGAGGATGATATTATGACAAATGGAACTGTTAAGTGGTTTAATGACCACAAAGGGTTTGGATTCATCGAGCAGGAAAACGGACCGGATGTGTTTGTGCATCATAGCGCAATCAATGCAACCGGTTTTAAATCCCTCAGTGAAGGCGCATGCGTGACTTTTGACATTGAGCAAGGACCAAAAGGTTTGGCCGCTGCTAATGTGACTGTAGTTTAGTTTCGCATCGTTGACAAAAGGGCACTCCTGCAAAAAAAATGGAATGCCCTTTTATTTTCCTATAACCTATACCCGCTCTATTTGCTTCCACCAGATTTCAATATGAAATAAGTTCGGGAAAAGAATCTTCTCACTTTGTCATCACTATAAACCGGCAAATTGAAAAAGCTTCGCAAATTCAAAGAGGATATTATGCTCCAGCGATATGACATATCAATGGATTTCGAGGCAAACTGCCTTTCAATCAAAGAATTTGCAGTACTCGAACGAATATCACGAAAACTTAAAAATTACGAAACGAAAGATAATAAGTTTTCAATGATTCAGAATGTGACCTACAATGGTGATACCATTCGTTTAGCGATGAATGAAGGAAAAGGAGCATTGATTTCAGCAATCCGATCCAATGATTTTTTCCCCATTCGTTCCAGCGTAGATATTATTGTCGAAAGAGTGATCCAATTATTCGAAGACCACTCAAATTTATGTTCTGAAGTGATTGTTGACGACCGTGACCAGCTCACCGGGGGTGAGGTATAATAATTTCACTGACGTATGAGGGACTGCACTTATTTGAGATTCAAGAAATAAACCAATAATTTTATTAACTATGGAGATGGAGGAAGAATGAATATTTACGTAGGGAATTTATCGTATGAGACAACTGAAGAGGATTTGAAAGCGGCTTTTGAGGTGTTTGGAGAGGTTGGCACCATCAACGTTATCAAAGACAAGTTCACTGAGCGGTCAAAAGGATTCGCATTCGTGGAAATGCCCGACAAAGATAAAGCACAGTCTGCAATCGAAGGTTTGAATGGCAAGGATTTGAAAGGACGAAGCCTTAATGTGAGTGAAGCCCGCTCCCGCACTGAAGGTCGTCGAAGCGGCGCAAGGCCTGGAGGCTCTGGGCCTGGCGGAGGAGGAAGAAGGTATGGCGGAGGACCGGGAAAAGGCGGGGGAAGACCGGGTGGAGGGAAACGACGCTTTTAAGGTTCAGGGAAATCATACCTGCTGTTAGCTCTTTGTAATTGCAGCATGCCAAAAACCGTACATGAGATCCTGAATCTTTTTTTGGCATTTGATAACATAGATAACAAGATATGCCCATTATACTAAATTCCGATACTTGAAATCTTAGACAATAGATGGGTATATGCAGTCAGGATTAAAAAGATATCACGGGCCCGGTTCAGGAACCGATTCCACTGATGCACCAATTTTTAAAGAAAATAAATATTTAGCTTGCTATTGTGTATAAAGGTGCTTATGATACGCCATCAATTAAGTCCCGCTGTCAATTGGCGGGATAGTTTCTTTCTGCAGGAATTATCCGTTTTGAAACGCTATCATCCTTCAGTTTGTAACGTTGAAATTTTTTGAAAGGAGGATGATATTATGACAAATGGAACTGTTAAGTGGTTTAATCCAAACAAAGGGTTTGGATTCATCGAACAGGAAAACGGACCGGATGTGTTTGTGCATCATAGCGCAATCAATGCAACCGGTTTTAAATCCCTCAGTGAAGGTGATCGCGTAACGTTTGACATCGAGCAAGGACCAAAAGGTCCAGCCGCTGTCAATGTAACAGCCGTCTAACCTGATTTCTGAAGCAATCAAAGGCATCTCCTGTGAAATAGGGAGATGCCTTTTTTACGTATAACCCTCACAAAACACAATGTTATCCGAAAAGCATTTCCTGTAGCAGCGCCCATGAAAGAATGACAGTTACCCGGTCACATCACTGACCCTGCCTCCTTTCTTTTTGCCTGGTTCCTGAATCACTTTCAGTATGGCTTAAAATTCCATTTCATATTGATTTCCATACGATTAGCAGTTATAGGTTTAAAAAATCGGTTTTTTCAAGCGCCGGTTAAATGGGCACCAAAAATGTATGTGGATTTATTTTAATATATTAAGTTCTTAAACAAGGAGGATGTACACGTGGCACAACAAATTGCTGATCGAAGAGACATTGATTTTGTTCTCTATGAACAAATGGAAAGCGAAAAATTGGCAAAAGAAAAAGTATTCGCAGGACTTGACCGGAAGACTTTTGATTTGATTATTTCCGAAGCCCGCAACTTTGCCATCAAGGAACTTCTCCCCACCTATGTAGACAGTGACCGCATTGGCGTGAGCTTTGAAAACGGAAAAGTCAAAGTACCGGAGAGCTATCACCGGCCGTTCAAACTACTGCTTGATGGAGAATGGTCATCCATGACTGAAGATCCGGAACTGGGCGGACAGGGCCTTCCCCATATCATCGCCCGGGCGGCAAGGGAATATCTTTCCGGAGGCAGCGGCACCTTGACCAGTTACGCCATGCTGGGCCATGGTACAGGGAAAATGATCGAGCTGTACGGCACCCAGGGACAGAAAGATCTCTTTCTTAAAAAACTCTACGGTGGTGTGTGGGGCGGCACCATGGTTCTCACTGAACCCAATGCAGGATCGGATGTAGGCGCTCTGACCACCACGGCTGTGAAAAATGACGATGGCACCTATTCCATCGCCGGCGACAAAATCTTTATCACCAATGGCGAACACAACCTGTCTGAAAATATCATCCATCCGGTTCTGGCCCGTATCGAAGGCGCACCCGAAGGCACAAAGGGCATCTCCATCTTCATTGTTCCAAAGATCTGGGTGAATCCCGACGGCAGTCTTGGCACGCCCAATGATGTGGTCTGCACCGGAATCGAAGAAAAAATGGGCATTCATGGAAGTGCCACATGCAGCTTAGCATTTGGCAGTAAAGGCAAATGCCGCGGACTGCTTCTTGGAGAAGAAAATAAGGGAATGCGGATCATGTTTCACATGATGAATGAAGCCCGCCAGGACGTGGGGTTCCAAGGGCTCTATGGCGCATCCACTGCCTATCTGTATGCTCTGAATTACGCCCGTGAAAGGCTCCAGGGCCGTGAGCTGGGCGCCGGAAAAGATTCTCCTGCCCAGGTACCGATTATTCGCCACCCGGACGTACGCCGCATGCTTCTGTGGATGAAGTGTTATGTGGATGGTCTGCGCAGCCTGATCTATTATGTTGACACACACTTTGACCGTATGCGCTGCAGCTCTGATCCGGCAGTCATCAAAGAAAGCAATGATATGGCTGAACTTCTCACACCCATTATTAAATCCTTAGGCAGTGACCGCGGCTTTGATATCTGCGTTCAGGCCATCCAGGTCTATGGCGGTTACGGCTACATTCAGGAGTATCCTGTGGAACAATTGATGCG
>JAABPS010000226.1 GCA_011391835.1 Desulfobacteraceae bacterium | reverse complement strand
AATACACGTTCTGCTATTTTTTAAAAATATTAAACGGTTCCGTTTTCTATTCAGAGGTAAAAATTGGCTTGACAAGATAGATATGCCTGCGGTAATTTTCTAAAAAATAGAAAAATCGTATGGCACACAAAAGCATAAATAAACAAAGGGAATTTATCTTCTGGTGGTGGAACACCGTTATGAGCGGGTGGGCTGTACGGTTAACACCATTAATCTGATTGAAAATGATCAAAAAGTAAAAAAGAAACCGTGGGCGGCCTGAGTGCTCACGGTTTTTGTATTTACAAAGGCTGTGGGGCGACCGACAGCCTTTAAATTTTTATTCGATAATAAAAACCAACAAATCCGGAGGGAAACTACATGTTAATTGTAATGGATCAAAAGGCAACCCCTGAAGAAGTGAATAAGGTGGTGGCAGCTATTGAGTCAAAAGGCTACACAGCCCGCCCTATACCTGGCGGAGAAAGGGTGGCCATCGGCATACTAAACAATGAGGGGCCTGTGGACGCCTCATTGTTTCTGGGCTTACGCGGCGTTAAGGATGCCATTCCTGTTACACGGCCGTATAAGCTGGCCAATAGGGAATTCAAGCCGGAAAATACCATTGTTTACGTGGGTGATGCCAGAATCGGTGAGGGGAATTTAACTATCATTGCTGGGCCGTGCGCGATCGAAAGTGAAAGCCAGGCTTTAACTATTGCAACGCATGTCCAGAAGGCAGGCGCCCATCTTTTCAGAGGAGGAGCGTTTAAACCAAGAACATCGCCTTATTCGTTTCAGGGGTTGGGTGAAGAGGGGCTTAAAATCTTAAAGAAGGTACGAGACGAAACCGGATTGCCGGTTGTCACAGAAGTCATGGATCCGATAAATTTTGATCTGGTGGAGGCTTACGCGGATATCGTGCAGATCGGTACGCGAAATATGCAGAATTTCAGCCTGCTGAAGCGGGCGGGACGCTCCAAGAGGCCGATTCTTTTAAAAAGAGGCATGGCTGCAACCATTGATGAATGGCTGATGGCTGCTGAGTATATTTTAGAGGGCGGGAATTCTCAGGTTATTCTATGTGAAAGAGGGGTTCGAACCTTTGTCAACCACAGCAGAAACACGCTGGATCTTTCCGCGGTACCTGTAATCCGGAAGGAAAGCCATCTGCCCATTATTATTGATCCCAGTCATGCGGCCGGAAAGAGGGATCAGGTCCTTCCGTTAAGCCGGGCAGCGGTAGCAGTAGAAGCTCATGGGTTGATGGTTGAGGTGCATCATGCGCCTGAGGAAGCCATGAGCGACGGCGCTCAGTCACTGTATCCGGAGCAATTTGAGGATTTATGTATTCAGGTCCGGTCAATGTTTGATGTGCTTCACAATAGATAACTCTCTGGAAAAAGGTATTAAAAACAAAACAGTACACCCTATTTGCCCTGGGTGATATACTACGCATATTGCTCACCACAATCATTTGAAACTTCGTAAACAGATATTCCAATTGAATTTTTATCAGTTTTTGGGATATATTCAAACGTAATCATCTATTTTTCCATCTTATAATCCATATCTCAGAGAGCTGGTTTTTATTACAGTAAAAGGAGGCTCTTATGAAATTTGTTATCATTGGCGGGGATGCGGCAGGCATGAGTGCCGCGAGCCATGCAAAAAGAAGCCGGCCTGATTTAGAAGTAATTGTGCTGGAAAAAACCACGGATGTTTCTTACAGCGCCTGCGGTATGCCGTATATTATCGCTGATAAAGACAGAAACTTAGAGGATTTGATCGTACGGGATGCGAAGACCTTCAGGGAAAAGCAGGGTATTCAGCTGCTGACCGGACATCGTGCGGATCATTTAGATCCTTTGAGCAGGACAGTTACAGGTGAAACCGCCGAAGGCAAGGGATTTGTTTTGGAGTATGACAGACTTCTAATTGCAACCGGTGCTTCGGCAATTATCCGGGATCTGCCGGGTGTTAATCTGCCGGGCGTGTTTGCACTTAAATCGCTTGAAGATGGAAGAAGGATTAAGGGGTTTATCCAGAAGAACAAGGTGAAACGGGCAGTGATTATCGGTATGGGATATATCGCTCTTGAGATGTGCGAAGCGCTTCGCACGCTGAAAATTGAAGTTGAGATGATAAAATCCCGCCCGGTTTTTTTGCCCTGGATGGATGAAAAAATGTCTGGTGTTATCAAAGAGGAACTGGGAGTCCATGCTGTCAAACTTCATTTGGGGCATGTGATAGAAAAAATTGAAAGAGACGAGGACACATTTCATCCGGTAAACTTAAAGCTTGTCTGTTCTGATCTTGAGATTGAATGCGGGATGATTCTGGTTGCCATGGGTGTAAAACCGAACAGCCATATTGTTTCTGGAACAGCCATCAAATGTTCGGTGAACGGGGCCATTGCTGTGGATAAACGGCTGAGAACATCGGATAAGATCATCTATGCGGCTGGAGATTGTGCGGACGCGTATCATGTGGTTACCGGCAAGAAGACATGGATTCCTCTGGCCTTGCGCGCGAACATGGCTGGAAGGGCTGTTGCGGATAATATTTGCGATAGGGAAGTATCGCTGCCAGGAGTTGCCGGGACTGCGGTTTTTAAAGTGTTTGATCTTGAAGTGGCCAGAACCGGTTTAACCATGGAAGAATCCAAAAAGTCTGGATTTGATCCGGAAGCAGTGGTTGTTCAGACACATTCCAGAGCACATGCGCATCCAGGAGGGTCAGATATCTGGGTTCAGATGATTGGATGCAGACAGTCCAAGCGGCTGCTGGGGGTCCAGATGGTCGGGAAAGAAGGGGTCGCTCATCGCATCAACGCGCCGGCGGTAGCGCTTCACAATCAAATGACTGTGGAAGAATACAGCCATTCAGACCTGGCCTACGCGCCTCCTTTTGGTCCGGTATGGGATCCCACCCTGACTGCGGCTAATCAACTTGTAAAAAAACTCAAAACCTAAAAACTTTCTTTTGCCAATTGTAATTCATAAACGGCATTTCGATAAAGTTCGCGGGACTTTGTTGTAATGGCTATATGCTTAAGAAGCATGGCGCGGTTTTCATGTATGAGTGTTTTAGGGGTCGTTGTTTCGAATATAAGCATGATGATAATAATAGAGACCCAGATCAAGGATATGGCCCTTAGAATCAATGAAACTTCTTTTGTTTTAACGGTCTGCTTTAGCTGACGAAGCATCATAAATACACACATGGATACCACCAGAATTATCGGCAGAGCAGACCAAAATCCTTTCAGGCCAAGCCAGTTTCCAAAATTTTTTGAAAAATATCCATATCGCATACACGGGATCAGTAATTCCATAATTGGATTTTTTATTGCTTCAGGCGTATAAGGAAAGCCGATAATGGAGATACCAACCTGAACGATGGATATACACAACAAGAGAGCGAATATTTTTGTATCCCACGGTGCACGTACCATGGGGAGGGCTAAAAATGGCAACATCGGCACCAGATATCTGGGGCCAAAGATCCATCCTCCATGCCATCCATAAAATCCGGAGTTAATCAACAGGTATCCTGCCACAATAATGGCGATAACGATCATTTCTCTTTGCACATCAGAATTTTTATAAAGACGGAACCATCCGAAAACAGAAAAAAGAAAAACCGGCATGATAAAGAAAAGCCCCCTTGCTGGTGAGAAGAGGATAGAAAGGAATACGGTTGGCTGGGGGATTGAGATGCCAAAGAATCCTGTTTCCGAACCTTCTTTGAATTGTTCAGTTACCTGATGGCCGTAGGACAGGGTGAGAGGAGATCCGAAGCACGTGTAGTTATACGCCGCAAGGGCAAAAAGACATAGAAGCCCTCCAAAAATAAAAAGAGTTTTTTCCCGTTTTGAAACATGACTCAGAAGTGTATATACCGATAATACCATGGCAATGAAGATAGCCGTATAATCAGAAAGAGCGGCAAGCCCTGCAAACAGGCCTGCTAAAAAAGCCATGATGCCATATTTGAAATATGGTTCCTGTTCATTTAATTTTTTTTTGGATAATGAGTAAATTATATAAAAGGAGAAAAATGAAAAGCAGGCGGCAATTTGATGTCCGCTGAAAATTGTCGCGTGTTGAAAAGCGATACTGCCAAGGGAGTAAGCCAGGACCATCCATAAGGATTTTCTGGGATCAAGGCCCCAGCGGTTTCCTATTTTAAACAATAGTATTCCCAGGATTGCAAAGGGCAGAGTTGTTGTAATGAGCCGGATCATATATTTGTCAAAATTCGTGAGAGGAGGTATTGCCTGGCTCGATTTCGCCATGCGGATGATCCAGTACACCGGGACGCCCAGCAGGGGTGCGCCAGGGGCCTTATTTGGATAATAATGGCCGTCATGGTATGATGTGTCGCTTGTATAATTGGAGTAATTGTCAATATTCAGGGAGCCGTAGTCAACGATGGAACTTATCTGAAAATATCGGGTGCTTGAGTTATCGTAGTCAATTGGGTGATAGAAATAAGCCCCTGACAAGAGGATGAGGCAAAACAGCAGTTTTTCGATTACAGATGTTTTATTCATGGATTTCTTTCCTTCGTTCTATGTGATGCCAATTCCTATCATGATTTGTCTATCATATCAAATCAAGCGTGATAGAATTAATACATCTCTGTTGATCGCCATGTCATTTTGGCATATTGGTTTCAAATAGGTATGACTTAATTAAGAAAGGAAAGAAAATGAAAACTTATCGAAAAGAATTGATATTCAATGTGCCCACGCGCCGGGCGTTTATCAATATCACGCCGGAAGTGGAGCAGAGCCTGAAGGAGAGCGGTATTAACGAGGGATTGATTCTGGTAAATGCCATGCATATTACTGCCTCGGTGTTTATCAATGACGATGAATCCGGGCTGCACCATGATTATGATGTCTGGCTGGAGAAACTTGCACCCCATGAGCCTGTGTCGCAGTACAGGCACAACGTGGGGGAGGATAATGCGGACGCCCATATGAAACGGCAGATTATGGGCCGTGAAGTGGTGATTGCCGTTACGGAGGGAAAGCTCGATTTTGGTACCTGGGAGCAGATTTTTTACGGAGAATTTGACGGTCGGAGAAAAAAAAGAGTGCTAGTAAAAATAATCGGCGAATAATGATTGATGGCTTCGTAATCCCGCTTTTGAGGCTGTGTCTTAATAGAAAAATCTTTGATTTTTCTT
>JAABPS010000225.1 GCA_011391835.1 Desulfobacteraceae bacterium | reverse complement strand
TTCAAGGTCTTTTCTCAGTTTCTTGGCAAATGCAGGGCTGGTACCTGACGTCGAAATCGCAATAATCAGATCCCCTCTCTGGACAATTGACGGAAGGATAAAATTACAAGATTCAGGGCTGTCTGCAATGTTGCACAGCACATTTTGCTTCTGCGCATCTAAATAGATTTTCCGGTTAAGGGATTCATCATCTGTCGTGCCAATCACCAGGAACATTCCTACCAGATCCGTTTTCCGGTACTCTCGTTTTTCAAGTGTTATTTTCCCGGTATCCGCAAGCGTCTGCAATGTGTCTATAACCATAGGGCTGACCACCGTTACATCCGCATCACAGTCCAATAATGTCTTTACCTTTCGGGCGCCCACCTTTCCACCCCCTGCCACCAGGCACCGCTGCCCTCTGATATCTAAATTGACTGGATAGTATTTCATCGTATCATTCATATTACAAAATTAACCACTAATCCACAGGATGTTGAATCCATCTTAACCAGCCTCCAGTGTCATAAGATCTTCCGCAAGAATGAGCGGGCCATTATAGGTCTTTCTGCACTCTTTTTCAATATCTGCGCTGTCACACTCAGGGTAGAAATGGGTGAGTACCAGTTTGCGTACGCTGGCAAGTGTTGCTATTCTGCCTGCATCCGAAGGCGTCAGATGTCCGTTCACCTTCAACTGGTCTGGAAGCGAGCATTCACAAATCAATATGTCCGTATCTTTTGCCAGGTGAATCAGGTTTTCACTATAATCCGTATCTCCGGAGTACACCACGGACTGTCCGCCGGAGCTGGTAATCTTATACGCAATGCTTTCCAGGTTATGTTCAACAGGTGCTGAGTCAACCTTAAAATGATCAAACTCACGAGCATCAAAAGACTGATTATCCATTTCCACTACATCCAGTATGTCTGCTCCAAGGGTAATCCAGTTCCCATAAACGGATTTCAATCCTTGATAAAATGCGTTAAACCCTTTGCCGGCAATAATCGTCAGATGTTTTTCCCTCTGTTTCCATTCTGGATATTTCATGGCAAAAAGCATGGTTGCCAGTTCGCCTGTGTGATCCGGATGAAAATGGCTGTAAAAGAGGTATGATATATCAACAATCTCCGTATCCGCCTCCAGAAGCCGCCGCATGGTTCCTGGGCCTGAATCAAAAAGCAATTTGGATCCGCCCGTCTCCATTACTACAGAACAGGAACTTCGCTTCAGCGACGGCACACAGGTGCCGGAACCAAGGATCGTCACTTTTATACCGCTGTGAGGATAGGACATAGAGCATCTCTCATCTATTAAATAAGCCTGAAAATCAAGGTGTTCACTTCTCCTGTCAAGCCATTTTTCCTTTTTTCTCGATCTGATGAATAACCCAGTTCAGCAGTTTAGTTTCATTGCCTGTATCAGCAGGCTTCATTTTCTCTAAAGGTATTTCAGCGCGCGCCGCACTCTTATGCCCTCCTGCTACGCCGATGTGGCCAAAACTTTTTTCAGCAGTTTTGCCTGCGTCTTTACGAAGACCATCGCTTCTTAAAATAACAATCAGTTTGTTGTTATATATTCCCGTCACAATGCTCCATCGAACCGTATTTACTCTCATAAAAAAATCAGCAATAATAACGCAGAGATCAGGCGTATTGACTGTGCCCAGATGCGCATATATCCGTCCGCGCCGGAAGCTATAGGAGTCCAGCGCATGTTTAAAATTTTTCAAAAAATCGAATCTCAGCTCAGCCTGTTCAATCTTTCTTGCCAGATAAATATTTGCGTACCGGAACAAGAATTGAAACGCCTTCAAATCCTCCACCAGAGTTTGCCGCTGAAAATTATTGGTATCCGTTTTGATAGCATGAAACAGACCAGTTGCCAGCTTGGCTGATGGTTTAATTCTGGCAGCGCGTAAATACTCCGTCAGGATACTTGAGGTAGCGCCATACTGCGGGCGGATATCATGAAAAGGCGCCTCAACATGTGTTTCCGGATGATGATCAATCACCACATCGGTTTTTATCTGTGAAAATGCCTCATGATGATCCGGCTGGGAATCCACGATAACAAACCGCGTAAACCGGTTTATCTTCAGCTTTTCTATATGTATAATATGCACACCCAGAAGCCGGATCATCAGCAAATTATCGGGCCTGCTGATTACATTGATGCTGGAAAGTGTGATGCTTGCCACCTTTCGCCATAGCAGCCGCTTCATCGCCATGGCGCTTGCAATAGCGTCAGGGTCTGCACTGAATACAACCAGCACATGATCATCGCTTGAGAATTGAGCATACAAGCGCCGAAGTTTTTCAGATCCGTAAAGTGTCATTTCGATAGTATGGTTTAAGAAGATTTAAAACATATAGCCAATACTTATCACAATTCATTTCTCAAATCAAAAATCAAACGTTATTTACACCATTTACAAAATATAGTATGCTGTTTTAGAAGTTTTGCAGTTGATTGCGCTCTGCAACGGAAGATAAAGGTTTTACAAAAATCCTGGATGAAAAAGCCAAGTTCCAGTTAGTGTCAATTTGTCACAAATTTAGCCGTCATTGGAGGAGTCCGCCTCGGCGGACGACGTGGCAATCCCGTTGTGACACGACATTATCCTGGAATGCGGAAAGCTGCGGATTTCAGAACGAGACCTTTTAAAAAGCGTTGCCAAAGGTCATTTTGAAACAGCCGGGCTGCCATCAGGCAGTCCGGCTGTTTTTGTTTTATGCGTCTCCAAAGCAAGAAATGGCTCTGCTGGATTTGTCATTATAAGAGTGCACTATTGGATTAGATTAAAGTATTTTCGATAATAATTTTAGTAAGGGGAATTGTAATTTTAGAAGCTGGGCAAGAAGGGAGTGTGTCGTTTACATAACATGAGTCAAGGGCAGACCCCTTTTCCAAATCCCCTACACTAGTTGTGGCAGAAAATATCAGGAGGGTTTCATTATGAGTAATAGAATATTTCCAAACTACAAAATTATCGGCACATTAATACTGGTACTCGGCGTGTTGGCTATATTATTTACGATACCCTTGTCCGCAGCGGAAAATGCAAAAATAAATCTGCCAGACGGGCTATATATGTATGATTCTCGCATATGGGCGTTAAAAAAAGAAGAGGTCAGTATCCGATTTAGAAAATATTTTGTAGTTAAAAATAATATTATTTATAGTTCTCAAGAAGCAATGAAGAAATTCGGGGCATCAAAATTAAACGAATTGTTTACTGAAAATAAGAACTACAAAATACTTTTTGGTGGAGAAAATATAGGAAAAATATATGATGTAAAGTTTAATAATGAAGGTTATTGGAACTACAAAGAAAATTTATACGTCAAAAACATCAAAGAAGGCCCGGCGTATTGGAAAGAAAAAATATATCTTGACAGATTAGGAAGTGCGGCAAAGTGCATAGCCGTACCGGAAAAGTATAAGGAAGTAAAGAAAAAAGTTTACACCACGATACAGCAAGAAGAATTAGATAAAATATCAAAACTTGTCAAAGGGAAACTATTTCATTTGGTTAAGAATAGAAAAGAGATAACAGATTATCAACTAAAACATACAGAGTTGAATGAAGAATATGTTGAACTTCTTGATAAAATATCTAATCACAATGATGAATTGTACATAGGTATATATAGGTATATTTTTAAAATTTCTCAAAATAGCCGTCCGTTTACAATTGCAACTACCCTGCCTACGGTTGAAATAGCATTTAGTGTAAAAAAAGATAATGTATATGTCATAACAAGTGACTATGCTGGCACGATGAAAATACAGGGCATGTTAGATATTGATGGCTGCGGTGAGCAAGAAATTATAATAGAAAAAGTTTATGGTGGCTTGGATGAAGCAATAAAGAAAATAGAGATATATAAGCAAAAAACCGATGGTAATTGGACATTGATACAAAAAAATGAATGGAAGGAGACATCATGAGTTTTGAAGCGCCGTAGGTTGGGTTGACGAAGGAAACCCAACCTACATTGCTGAGGCCGTAATAAGGTTTATGGCAAGGTTTAAAACAAGATGATTTTTCTCTTTGAATTTAGAATAATTTTGCCATTGCATAACTTTTCGTTAAATATTATAAGCGGGAAAACTTTATTTTACGCTCTCGATGTGATAGTAAATTCTTTCTAAGATCTATTTAAATGGTTTAATAAAAGAGGTGTAACAGATGATTGAGTTTAAATATAAATTGATACTTAAATTGCTTGGAACGCTTACTGGAGGCGGATTTCTGGCTTTTTTCGTAAAACTCCTTTATCAGCGATTCAGCAGTTCCATATCAAATCGAGAAAATTTCAGCTCTGTTTTTATTCCATTGACCATTAGTACCGCACTGGTGATTTCCGTTGTAAAATCCTCCCTCGCTCTTTCTCTTGGACTTGTCGGCGCTCTTTCCATCGTCCGTTTTAGGGCTGCCATAAAGGACCCTGAAGAACTGGTCTACCTTTTTTTCTGTATCGCCATAGGCCTCACCTTGGGCGCTGAAAGATGGCGCGAAGCATTTGCCGGCGTTTTTGTTTTTACGTTATTTGTCATATTCACCCATTACTTAGGGGTTTTTGGTAAAAACCGTCATCATAATTTGCTATTGACGATTACAGGGAAAAAGGCCGCGTTCTTTGATAAAGACAAAACAAAAATTAACGACATTATGGAAGAAGTGGTGGGCAGATATCAGATTCAGCGTTTCGAATGTGATGACGGCCATGTCCAGTTTCGAGCGACCATTACCCCTGACAATGAAAAAGATTTATCCATCATCATGGATACATTGCAAAAGAAATTACCCAACTGCCAGATATCATACGTAAATCTGCACAATTTGCTTTGAGGCTCTTCTATGAAAAGCAAATTGTCTCACTCACATTATTTTCGCTATACTAAGGAACATAGCGAAGATGACATCACAAAACTTCGTCACGAAATAAAATTTGAATATATAAACACGGATGTCTGTAAAATTGATACGATCCTTGGCGCCAATTGCCGGCGTGTCATTCACGCGGGTGAAGAGTCTATGGTAAACAGCATTTACTTTGACGATTTCGCGTTAACTTCTCTGCGGCAAAATTTTTACGGAATCGGGTTGCGTATCAAGCTGCGTCTTCGCTGGTATGATTCAAAACTGCCTGAAAAAACCGCTTTTTTTGAAATTAAGCGAAGAAACAATTACATTGTTAAAAAAGAAC
>JAABPS010000224.1 GCA_011391835.1 Desulfobacteraceae bacterium | reverse complement strand
AGCATATGATTTTCGCCCATGAGGGTGGAAAAAGACGCAATGGTGTAAGCGCCGACTCCTACAAATGCAGCATGGCCTATAGAAATAAGCCCTGCAAAGCCGGTGACAAGGTTTAGCCCAAGGATGGCAATAATGGCAACCAAGATATTGTCTATCACCAGCATGTATTTATTGCTGAGAGGAAAAAGAACAGGCCATACGAAAAGAAATAAAAGAAAAACAGAAAAAATAGTCCGATCGGAATGTATAAAGAAGATCCGCTGTTCTTCTTTATACGTTGTAAAAAAATTTCCTGTGGCTAACCAGCGATTTGCTGACATCGTCTAAACCCGTTCAATTTCATGTATGCCAAATAAGCCATGTGGTTTGAATAATAATAATACCAGAAGTATAATATAGGGCAACACTTGTTCGGTTCCATATAAGCCAAAATTTCCATCCAAATACCCTTTAGCGAATTGCTGGATCAGGGCCATGATGATCCCAGCCACCACAGCTCCTAACACCGAATCGAGCCCTCCCAGAATTACAACAGGAAAAACAATAATGCCAAAGGAATGCAGTGTGTCGAAATTCAATCCGGTAATATTGCCCAGAATACTGCCCGCGGCTGCTGCGCTAAGGCCTGCCGTAGCCCATGCCAGACCAAAAACCTTAGGCACAGAAATACCCACAGACATGGAGGCCAGCTGATCGTCGGAAACAGCGCGCATGGAAATGCCCATAGTAGATTTTTTAAAAAACCATGAGAAAGCAATGATCATTATGACGGTAATGATGACGCCAACCAGCTGCGTCCAGGATATAGAAACACCGCCCATTGAAATCGGCGTTTTGGGAAGAAATTCCGGAAAAGAAAAATTCTCCGTACCAAAAGGAGTTAAATAGATCAGCCCATCGAGTATGGACATAAGACCAATGGTTATCATAATAACAGAAATGATTGGCTCGCCAATCAACCGGCGCAGAAACACCCTTTCAACACTCATGGCCAGGAAAAAGGTAATCATCATGCTTAGAATAAAAGAAATATATATCGGAATTCCTGCCCAAACAGTGAATGCGTAAGTGATAAAGGCGCCTGCGGCAATGATCTGCCCATGAGCGATATTCAGCACTCGGCTGGATTTGTAAATTAACACAAATCCCAGCGCTGAAAGAGCGTATATGGATCCAACCACAATACCGCTAACGACGAGCTGTAAAAAATAGGTCATGCGGCCTCATTCATTGTGTAAAAGAGTATTTTCGTTTTAACCGCTGCTGTTTGTCCGTCCTGATATTGAAAAAAGGCCTCTACTTCTTTTTCGTTTACCTTTTTATCGTAAAGCGCATCGTATAAATTCTGATATTTTTTCTGAACAAACTCCCGTCGTATTTTACCTGTTTTTGTTAATTCCCCGTCATCCATATCCAGGAGTTTATACAAAACGGCAAATCGTTTTATTTTAAAATGCGCCTTTTCAGCGTTCTGATTGATGGATGTCACTTCCTCTTTGATAAGCGATGCCACTTCCGGTTTGCCCGAAAGGTCCATAAACGTTGTATATGAAATACCCCTGTCTTCAGCCCACTTGCCAACGACAATGGGATCGACATTGATTAATGCCGCAACAAAATCTTTTTTATCACCGAAAATAATGGCCTCCTTTATATAGGGGCTGAACTTGAGCCTGTTTTCAAGAAACATGGGACTAAACATTTCCCCAGCGGTATTATGCATGACATCAGAGACCCGATCAATAACCACCAGATGACCGTTCACATCAATGTACCCGGCATCTCCAGAATGCAGCCATCCATCTTTGAGAAGTTCCTTGGTTTTTTCCGGCAACTTATAATATCCAGAGCAAACCGAAGGTGAATTGGAAAGAATCTCTCCCTTTTCTGATATTTTGCATTTGGTTTCGGGCAGGGGTTTGCCAACCGTATGCGGGCGAACATCTCCATCCCTATGCATATATGCAATGCCTGTGATTTCAGTTTGTCCGTAGATCTGTTTGAGATTGATGGCCATTGCCTGATAAAACGTAAACAACTCAGGCCCCAACGCCGCGCCGCCGGTATATGCCCGGCGAAGGCGCAGAAGGCCTATTTGGTTGATCAATGGCTTAAAGATAAGAATTTTCCCCAGCCACGATAACACGGCAAGCATGGTTGGCATTTTCCTGCCGGCCATCCTGTACTGCGCAGCTTTTTCACCAATTTTCATGAAATATGCGTAAAGTTTTTTGTTGAGCCAGTAGGATTCATCGATTTTCAGCCAGATTTGTGAACGGATCGTTTCATAAATTCGTGGTGCGCCAAACATGAAATGCGGGCCAATTTCTTTTAAGTCTTCCATGCTGGTTTCAACAGATTCAGGAAAATTGATGGTTATTCCAATTGCCATGGCCACACCAAAAGAATTCATTTGCTCGCCGATCCAGGCAAAGGGTAAAAATGAAAGATATTCGTCTGTTTCTTCCAGCGCGTCGACTTTGGTGATTTGAACCCCCATGTTAATATAGTTGCGATGGCTTAGCATGGCTGCCTTAGGCAGGCCAGTTGTGCCGGATGTAAGACAAAAATGGCACGTATCATCCGGGTTTCCTTGATTAATTAATTCATCAAAATACTCTGGTTTTTGTTTTTGAATCTTTTCCCCCAATTTGTAGAGATCATCGATGCACAAAAACCAGTCGTCGGATTGATAGCTCCTCATTCCTCTGGGGTCTTCATAAATTACTTTCTTAACATGGGGGACTCGATCTCTAATTTCAACAAGTTTATCCACCTGTTCCTGATCATCACAGAAGACAACGCTGACATCCATGTACTCAAGCATCTGGGCGATCTCATCCGGAAGGCTGGTTTGATAAATACCTGCAGAAATAGCGCCCAGAGACTGGGTGCCAATGGCAATGATAAGCATCTCCGGGATGTTGTCGCCAATGAGAGCCAGCTTATCGCCCTTTTTCATGCCGAGCTGTTCAAGGCCCAAAGCGGTCTTTTGAACCAGATCATAATACTGTTCCCATGTATAGGTTTTCCAACAGCCCAAGTCCTTTTCCCTCAAGGCTATTTTTGTTCCAGTGGACTGCACCCGCCATCGGAGCAATTGGGGGATTGTGTATTGTAGTAGATGATCTCTGTTTTCCATGTGAATTGATTATTCTCCGATATAGGCTTCAATTACTTTTGGGTTTACAGCGACTTCTTTGGGATGGCCGGAACCAATGAGTTCGCCGAAATCGAGAACATAAATATAATCGGATATATCCATGACAACACCCAGATCATGTTCAACAAGCACAACCGTTATGTTTCGTTCGTTTTGAATGTCCATGACAAAACGAACCATATCTTCCTTTTCTTCGATGTTCATTCCTGCCATTGGCTCGTCCAGCAGAAGGATATGTGGGGCCAGGGTCAGCGCACGGGCAACTTCCACACGTTTCTGGATGCCGTAACTTAAACTCCCTACGGTTCTTTTGCGAAAGGGTTCTAATTCCATAAAGTCAATCACATCTTCCACAAATTTTCGGTTTTCTGCTTCAAGACGGGATGCTTTTCCGAAATAGATGAACGCCTGAAAAAAATTGTACCGAAGATTCTGGTGGCGAGCTAACAGCAGGTTATCAAGCACGGACATTCCCTTAAAAAGCTCCAGATTTTGAAAGGCTCTGGCAATGCCCATATTTGATACTTGGTGGGGCGAAGAATGAGTTAACCGACGGCTGTTGAAATAAATTTCGCCTGATGTAGGGTGGTAAAATCCGGAAATACAGTTCAAAAGGCTGGTTTTACCCGCACCGTTCGGCCCAATAATTGAAGTAATCAGCCCGGATTGTATTTCCATATTCACATTTGAAAGGGCTCTTAAGCCGCCAAAAGAAAGTGAAATGTCCGAAATGGTTAACAGTTCCATAGGTACTCAAACTAAGCTTAGTGGAAAATTAAGTGGACTCTATAAAAAATACATTAAATTTTCTGAGTAGTTAAAGGGGTAATTAGCAATATCCCATACTATTGAACAAAAATGCTCTGTCTTCTCAATAAAAAAGTTCATTAAAAGGCAGATCAGTAAAACTCAAGTATAACTAAAAGGCTTTATTGCTATAAAAGGCCAGGGTGGATAACTTTATCTAATTTTTGGAAATATTGACAGTTTATCCAATAAAGATGATTGGAATAAATACGTTAAACCCTGTCTGTTGTCAAGGCGCTATTTTTTTAAGTTCGGACAAAAGGATGGACAGCAGGAGACACTCTTTAACGTGATCGATATCTTAATGAAAAATAAGGATAAGGGGAAACTCAGGGTTTAATCCTATCAGGGATGACAATTGAAAAAAACGCGCCACCTATGAACAATGGCGCGTTTTTGTTCTTAGATAACAGACACATTCACTGCTGAAGGGCCTTTTTGGCCTTGCTCAATCTCAAATGTGACGCGGTCGCCCTCATTAAGGGATTTAAAACCGGATGCGTTTATTTTAGAGTGGTGAACAAATACATCCGGGCCTTCGTCTTGCTCGATGAATCCATAACCCTTTTGGTTACTGAACCATTTTACAGTCCCATTCGCCATTGTAACAACCTCCTTTCAAAGTTTTTTGCGGTTCCAAACTTCAGGCTGTTGTCGCTTTGACAAATGGAAATTCCTCAAGAACGAAACCTGTGCGTCCAAAAAAGACGTAACTGAAACTACATCGTTTTCAACAATAAATCAAGATGTTTCTTTTCTTATGTATTCCCCTTTATAATTCTGACATTTATAGCCTGCTTACCTTGAGGAGTTTCTTTAACATCAAATGTCACTCTGTCTGTTTTTTGTAAAACAAAAAATCCATGATCCTTTATATTGCTGGAATGCATAAAAATATCCCCGTCATTATCTTTTTCAATAAAACCATAACCTTTTTTTTCATTGTACCATTTTACGGTTCCTTGTTCCATTTTCGTCCTTTCTTTTAAAATATTATAGAAACGAATTATATGTCATTATATGTAATGCATTTTCTTAAAAATTTCAATACGTGTTAGAATTGATAAATGCCAGAGTTTATCTAACATATTCAATTTCAAACATAAGTCGCTAGGATTAAATTTCAAATCCGGAAGCAAAAAATAGTCCGCAGGGAAAAGAAAATCAAGAAAGCGAATTGAAGCCTGCTCAGTTATTCGGCGATCTATCGATATTGATAAGCTAATTTATATTACAAAATATGCCTAAAATCAATA
>JAABPS010000024.1 GCA_011391835.1 Desulfobacteraceae bacterium | reverse complement strand
CCATTCCTGAATACGAAGAATTTTTTCGCGATCCCTTCCTATCCGAATCCTTAAAAGCGCTTTATGACCACAGATGCCAAGTTTGTGGAATGAATTTTAGGATTAAGTATGATGAACCATTTGCAGAAACTCATCATATTGATTCTTTGAGCGGCGGCGGCTTGGATATCAGCAAAAACATTATTGTCACCTGCCCTAATCATCATCGCATAATCCATAAAACGGATGCTCAATTCGATCGTGCAAGGTTTTTATACAAATACCCAAATGGTTTTGAAGAAAGGTTATTATTAGCCGACCATTTCGAACAAAAATCATCTTGGGCATAACCTAAAGCAAATTAATTTTGCTACAATTCAGGAGGCCATAAGAGACATTGGCGGTCAGTTTTTCGCTTTTCACATATTTCATCAGATTGAGTTATAAAGCCTGATAGCTTATAATAAAGCAAGGCACAGGGAAACTTATGGCTCGACCATTAAGAATCAATTATCCAAGGGTATTTTATCCTATCAGTATTAGGGCCGGGTATACAACACTGTTACGAAAACTCTGGTGGACAATCTTTCCTACAGTTCCTTTTTAGCCGAATACTTCCCGAAGGCCATGGGTTGAGTCCTGTCACATGCTCAAGCAAATTTATTTTATGTAATGATGACACCCTTGCGCGGTACGCTTTCCAGAGCAGGGCTGGCATCGGCATTGTCGAAACCTTCGTTCATGTTTTTCACGCGCATCTCGTGAAGCTCACGGTAATGGGGGTGGGTGAAAATATAGAATTCGTCATTTTTCAGGGCTTCCAGAACACGGTTAGCAGCGATTTCCGTGTCGATGCCGGTGACGACCAGCTCTTTATTATACACCTGCTTCGGCTTTTCCCTGACAATATCATCAAAGTAAACTGGTCCGCCATAGCGTGCCTGACGGTTGCGCATGCTGTCATAGATGCGGGATTTTACAAATCCAGGGCACAGCACTGACACGCCAATCTCATCTTTTTTGAGTTCGCTCCGCCAGCATTCGGACAGACTTACTACGGCTGCTTTGGTTGCACAATACGGCCCGGAGAAGGAAACGCCGTGGATTCCTGCAATGGATGCCACATTCATGATGTGGCCGCCTTCGCTGTGGGATTTCATCAGGGGCACAAATACCTGAGTGCCATATACCACGCCCATTAAATTAACATCAATCACCCAACGCCAGTCCTCTTCACTGATTTTTTTCTGCGACCCTGTCTGGGAAACGCCTGCATTATTGATGAGCAGATGTACTTTTTCAAACGTTTTAATGGTTTTTTCAGCCGCAGTAATCCATTCAGATTTCAAGGCCACATCCAGGGCAACCCCTTCTACATTCAGGTGTTCGCTCTGAAGGCTGCGAACGGCGTCAGCCAGCATCCTGGTGTCGATATCTGCCAGCATTACTTTCATCCCCTGTCCTGCAAGAAGACGGCCTATGTGATACCCGATACCTTCCGCGCCACCTGTAATAAAAGCGGTTTTTCCTTTAAGATCCTTCATGTTATGCTCCTCTCGATTTTTTATTCAAAAAAAATGTATCATAAGAATATTATCTATCTCGTAAGACAAAGCCGGATAAAACAGTTTTGCTTTTCGATATAGTTTAAGCCAGGGCTTCGCCCCGTTTTACTGGTAAAAGAAACAAAAGGGCAATTCCAAGGGTTATAGCAGCATACAAAAATGTGATACGGTAGTCATTTGAAAATAATTCGATGATTTTTCCTGCCAGGATGGGCCCCACAATGGCAGATGATTGCGAAGATAAATAGTAAAGCCCCGTATAAGCGCCCAGGCGGTCTTGCGGAGCCATGTCCACCATCATTGGCAATGAGTTGACCAGAATAAAGGACCAGGCAATTCCGCATAAGGACAGCATGATTTTTGCCTGAAGTGCGGTTGTTATGGTATATCCATATGCAAGAAGAGCGGCAAAGGCAATGATTCCGGCACCGATGGCCTTTTTTCTGCCCGCCTTTGCTCCAATAAAACCGCAAACCGGTGCAAAAAGAATAATAGACAGAGAAAAATAGGCCAGAAGAAAAGTGGCTTGACCGGAATCAACCCTGAGTTCATTGACAGCAAATGAGGTAAAAAAAACTTCCAGAGCATTGTATCCGAGAAACCAGAAAAAGATTGCAAAAAGAAAGTAGAGCGCTGAAGAATCCCTATCCTTGGTAATTGTTTTCAGACTGCCCATCAGCCCGGGTTCACCTTCTGCGGGTTTCACGGTTTCAGGGCGAGGTTCGCGGATGAACAAAAGAACGATACCGCAACCGATAAGCATGGCAATACCGCCAAAATAAAATGGCGCACCAACAGAAACTTTAAACAGCATACCGCCAACGGCAAAGGCCAGAACGCCGCCTACGCCGCCCATGAGATTGATCATGCCGTTGGCCTGGGAACGTTTGGGGGAGGGTGTAATATCAGGCATTAAGGAGACGACGGGCGTGCGGAATACATCCATGGCAAACAGGGTGAGGAATATAGCGGCCATAAATAACAGCAGGGATTTTCCTAAAAAAAGCGGGATGGCTATAAAACCGATTAAAGCAAGCGGTGCGCCTGTGGCAATAAAGGGTTTCCTGCGGCCCCAGCGGGTCCATATCCGGTCCGAATACGCACCTACAAACGGCAGAATAAATAATGCGGCAATGTTATCCAGGGTCATAATAAATCCGGTAAAGCCAGCACTCATACCGAAGCCAGTAACCCCCGCAGTTGTGCTGAAATCAGATCGTCCGGCCTGGAGAAACACAGGTACATACGCATTGTATATGCCCCATAAAAGTGAAACACCCATAAATCCGAAACCAAGTAATAAGACACGCCAATAATTAAATTTCATAGCACAACTCCTGTTTTGTTTTTTTCACGGGAAACGAGAATTTAAAAAGATCATTGAAACGTTATATCGTTCACTTGGAAAGATACAGCTTTTGCTATACCCCGGTGGTTTCATTTCGTTAAACCATTTATTAGCTGTTTCATGATGGTGCCGGTAGTTTTTCCGGGCGTATTGACGATTACAACAAAGGGATACAATTCATTTTTTCCGTTTTCAATATATCCTGCCCGCGTTCGGATGCCTTGTAAGGTTCCGGTTTTATAGTACTCTTTGTCTTTATAACGCATGAGGTGAAAATAGGGTTTAAATTTTAATAAAATGGTCATCATATTATTTGCTGAGATTTGGTTTTCTCGTGAGATGCCGGATCCCTCTGCAATGTTTATGCTGTTTATGTTCAGGTTATAGCGTGCGTACGAGTTGACGGCTCGAATTCCTTTATCAAGAGAGCCCGGCGGTCCATAGGCAATGGCCCCTGCAGTGATAAGTAATTGATTCGCCATAAAGTTATTTGAATACTCAAGTAATTCCGTAATCATATATTCTAAGGTATATGGGGATACATATTTATAGATATGCCTATCAGTTGAGTTATTCACAGTGCCCGCCATAATATTTCCCGAACATTGAATGCCTTCTTGATATAAGAAATACGCCAATAGATGACCTGCATATAATGCGGCTTCTTTGTTTTGGTGCGTGAGGACAATTCTGCCTTGATACATCCCTGTTTTTTTAATTCTGCTGGCTGCAAATGGGAGTAACGGGGTATGCGGTTCAGCGCTTATATAACCGTCTTTTTTAGTCTTCTGATAGTTAACCGTATTAAAATTAGCACAAAGAGCGCCATTGGGTGCGTCATAAGGCTCAGTTGATTCGGTAACACCGGGGATAGTGAGGGGCTGTTCAAAATAAGAATCATCCACTACAATATCATTAATGTCTTTTATATTTGCAGCGAGTGTTTTGGCGATTTCCATCAGAACTTCCGATATTAAAAGAGGGTCCCCATATCCTTTCACTTTTAAATTCGATTGTGCGTCCAGATAAAACTCCGTCTCGAACCGGTAGTCAGTTCCAAGATAATGAATCGCGACCAAGGCAGTCAGGATTTTTATGATGGAGGCTGGAATGAGTTTTTGGCCGGCATTTTTTGAAAAAAGAATATCGCCCTTCGGGCCGGCTACAACAACGGCATCTCTCTTTCCGATGAGGCGGTCCAGATGGTCGAGTTTGGCTGCGGATGCCAGTTCAGGTATAAAACAAAAAGAAGAACAGAAGAAAAGAAATATAATGATTTTTATAAAATATGTTTTATTAAAATAGGTCAGCATAGTTAATGAGCGGTTTATATCGCCTCTACCAGACAGCCACAGCATTATAGTCACACTCGAACATTTAATAAAGGGATTACCTGCTTTCCACAATGAGGGTTACAGGTCCGTCGTTGATCAATTCAACATCCATCATGGTCTGGAATTTTCCAGTTTTAGCAGTAACCCCTTTTTCTCTTACTTTGTCAGTAAATACTTCATAAAGCCTATTTGCCTTTTCCGGGTCTGCCGCATCAATAAATGATGGCCGCCTCCCTTTGCTGCAGTTGCCAAGAAGTGTAAACTGAGAAACAACAAGCATCTCACCCCCTGTGTCAAGAAGTGAACGGTTCATTTTTCCATTTTCATCTTCAAAAATTCTCAGGTGAATTAATTTTTCCGCAAGGTAGTCGGCATCGTCGATTTCATCATCTTTTGCAATACCCAGAAGTACCAGCAGTCCTTTCCCGATTTTACTCACAGTGGAGTTATTGATGGAAACTGAACTTTGTTTTACTCTTTGGATAACGGCTCGCATGGTTCCATTTTAAAAAAATTTTTACTATTTCATTAAACCCATTAACGCTGTAATTTCAACGCGCTTATTTTATATCAAAATGGCTTAAGAAGTTCAAGCCACAACACGAGCCCGATTGTTATTATCTCAGCAAATACAGAAGTCCTGCCTAAGGGAACTCCGGGAATGTATACAGGGTACAATCTTATTTTCATTGGTTCTGGCTGTGCTATGTTGGACATATCATAGATATTTGGCTTGAAAATTGCTTATTTCTATAATAATATAAAAACTTACGTCTGCGGTATACTTATATATCCTAATTCTATTTCTTTTACATGAGGCAGATCAATGGATTTCAAAAAAATACTTGCTAAGTTCACATTAAAAGATAGAGACCTGAGGTACAGGCTATCCATCATATTTGGTCTTTTTTTTATTTTCCCAGTATCGGGTTTTTTAATATTTGCGATCAAGTATGAATTAATGAATAATGAATATATTCTGCTGTTCTTTCTTGGGATTCTGGTTTTTTCATTCCTGGGGTTTACCATGCTCAGGAGGGTTTTCGATCAGATATCCATCATCTCCAATGAGATGTCAAAAACAGAGATAGCCAAGCTGACAGGAGCGAGCCTGCAAAAGGAAACCAATGAGCTTCATAATATCGTTCAGTCTTTTAGCAGTATTGAAAGCCAGTTCACCAACACATTCAGCGCACTTCAAAGAAAATCTTCTGAAATATCAATTCTAAAAGAGCTTTCCGAGCTTTGTTTTGTAACGTTTGATCCAACGGAGATTTTGTATGTCACCCTTGAGCGCGCTTTACTGCTGACGAACTCAGACATCGGTTCTGTGATGATTTTGAGCAAGCCTGATCGAAAATCGTTTATTGTTAAGGCAAGTATTGGATCCGGTGAATTTGTAAAAGTAGATGATCGAATCGATTTTGAAACAAGCATTTCCAAATATGCTGTTATTAATAAATCTCCCATTGTAGTGAAAGACATTGAAACCGACAATCGTTTCGGCAGAGTTAACCGGTCCCATTATGGCTCTAAATCCTTTGTGTGCATGCCGATTAAAACCAGCAAGGAAATTGTAGGTGTGCTTACCATTTCCCGAAAGGATGAGGGCAAAGCCTATACCCTTGAAGAGGTTGAAATCCTGACGCCGCTGTTGAACAGTGCTGCATTTACCTATGAAAACCTTCGCCTGATTCGAGAAAATGAAATGGCGGGGCTGCACTTAAAAACCATTGATAAGCTCTTTAAGGTGATTAATTCCAGTTTCAGGGATAGTGAGCTCTTGCATGCTGTTATAAATGAGCTTCAAGCGGTTGTACCATTCGATCTTGCAATGGTGATGACCCGTTCAGGGACCGGCTCCGATTACGTAGAAGTTACTGAACTGATCACAAATAAACCTACATCCATTTCAAAGGGCGCAAGTTATCAATGCCCGCAGGGAAGCCTGATTGACAGGGTATTAAAACAGGAGACAACAGTAATCATTGATGATACCGGTGAAATCTCCAATAAAACCGAGAAGAAATTTCTTGCACAGCAGGGGCCAAAATCAGCCATTCTTACACCATTAAGGATCGGGAGAAATGTGATCAGCGTGTTGGCTCTGTATGCCAAGAAGTCAGGGATTTTTTATGAATCCAAGAATCTTATTGAATGGATGGCTGAAGGGCTTTCTCTGGCAATGGAGAGAAATAGTCTGTCCGATGCAGTGATTAAAAGACATAGAGAACTGGTTTCTGTAAAGCAGATCGGAAGTGCATTGGCATCATCGACGTTTGATACAAGCAAAGTGTTAAAATATACGATGGATATGATTCGAGAAGCCATGAATGTTGAAGCGGGTTCATTGTTTTTGCTGAAAAATGGCGATCTTGAATTTTCTGTAGCTTTTAATGTCAAAATTAAATCAATGAAGAAATTCCGGCTCAAACTGGGCCAGGGGATTGCTGGAACGGTTGCCGCTGGGGGTGAGTCGCTTCTGGTAAATGATACTGAAAAATCTCCTCACTTTTACTCTCAAATTGATAAAATATCTGGCTTTAAGACAAAATCGGCTCTGTGCGTGCCCATGATTTCCAAAGGAAAAGTAATTGGTGTTATTGAAGTCCTAAATAAGATAAATGGCCTATTTGACCCAAATGATTTGGATCTTTTACAGTCCATTGCGGCTTCGGTCAGTATTGCCATTGAAAATGCGAATCTCTACAAGGAGACGGTTTCCCTTGCAGAGCATGAACGCGGTATCCGCGGAATGTTCCAGAAATTCGTGCCAAAGGAAATTTTGGATAAAATCATTCTTGATCCTGAAGGCAAAAACAGAGCGAGGGTCGATGAATTAAAAACTTTGACGATGATGAATATTGATATCAGGGGATTTTCAAAGGTGGTGCGTAAAATTGGGCCTCAAAAAACCGTGTTTTTGATCAATACATTTTTTTCAGTGATGGGCTCTGTTGTCTTTAAACATCATGGCATTGTGGATAAATATCTGGGTGATGGATTTCTGGCGATTTTTGGCGCACCGGTTTCCAGTACGATGGATGCAGATAATGCTGTAGCTGCAGCGCTGGAAATGATGGAATCTGTACCGCATGTGAACGATTATTTTGTAAGAGAGCTTGGTACAACTGTAAATATCGGTATCAGTGTTCACACAGGTGAAGCTGTTGTAGGAAATATCGGTTTTGATATGAAAATGGACTATACAGTTATCGGCGATTCGGTCAATACAGTTTTCAGGCTTCAAAAGCTGACCAAGGCATTCCCGAATGGAATTCTGATCAGTGAAACCACACTCAAAGCAGCCCGCTCCCGTCTGGCGGTAAATGAAGTGGGCGTCTCTTCTGACATTGATAATGAACTGGGTGATTTAAAAATTTATGAGCTATTGGGACATAAAGAGAACTAATGTTAAGTGAATATTTCATAGATGAAAAATGAATGAAAAGTTCCATACTTTTTTAAAAGGACAGTTTTTGATTGCCATGCCTGTCTTGGCAGACCCGATTTTTTACCAAACAGTTACCTGTATTTCAGAGCATAATTCACAGGGCGCCGTTGGTGTAATCATAAACCGTGCCAATCCTTCGTTGGCAGCCAAAGACATTTTTGATGAGCTAAAGATTGACTATACGCCTGCAATGGGGTCCATCCCCATTCACATCGGCGGCCCTGTCCATATTGACGAATTATTTGTGCTTCATGGCCCTCCCTTTAATTGGGAAGGCTCTTTTGCAATCACGCCATCTCTTTCCTTAAGTAATACCAGAGATATTTTGGAGGCCATTGCCATGGAACGGGGCCCGAAGTCTTTTATTATAACCCTTGGTTGTGCAGGCTGGGCTCCGGGTCAATTGGAATCCGAAATACGGGCCAATGCCTGGTTGACATGTAATGCATTTGAAGACATTATCTTTGAGATGCCTATAGAAACACGATGGGAAGCAGCAACGAGGAAAATGGGCATAGACCCATCTCAACTTTCAGATATTGCCGGCCATGCATGAGGATACGAGGGATTTTATCTGGCAATATCTAATTTTTCCCTTTAGTTTACCTTTTCTTTGCTTTCTTTGATGTGATTTTTATTTTCCTTTGATTTTGGTTTCTTTTTTTTAAGACAAACCTTATCGTTTCTTACAAATGCGCAGAGTTTTGGGTTATAATATTCCTTGCAGTTTAATGGATTATATAGAGGGCATTCAGGATGTTTTTCGGACATAAATAGATTCCCTTCACATCATAATAGATTCAACACTATCAGCATCCAGCTATCATTTCGTTGTTATAATTATAAAAAATTCGTATAAAATCCATACCATAAAACTTGAGATGTTACAAGCCATTATGTACTTACAGGAGTGTAATTGACGGATAAAAAATCAGCCCTTTTCAAAACCCACCGCTTGCCCACTTGCTGTGTCCCAGAAGAGCGGAGTTTTCCGCACGATCTACTGCTTTACGCATTGAAATAATGGATATATTCAAGCAGTTAACTTCTGGAATTAAATGCTTTTCGCCGTTCAGCGTTTGGGGTTCTCAGGTTAGACTTGAATAAAAATTGGAATATTTAAAAGATGTTACGATATGCGTGACTGAAGGATTTCTATATGGAGAAACTTGGCTGATAAAAATTTTCCCCGCAGAAGCTCACTTTTTTTCCTATCAGCCTGTTAGGAGTATTTCCAGATTGTTTTTTGCAAAGTCAATTGAAGGGTCAAGGCTGAGGGCTATCTGGTAATAATGGATTGCTTTTAGCTTTTCACCCAGATCACGATAATTGGATGCGATGTTTGCGTAATCTATCGCAGAACTGGGGTCAAGCTGAATCACTTTTTTGAAATACTCTATAGCTCTTTCATTTTCTTTTAGTTGAAAATGGCAAAATCCCATAAGGTTATAGATATCTGTTCTTTCGTTGTCGAGATGTATTCCTTTTTCAAGCACAGATATGGCCTCGCTGTATTTCCCCATTTCTTTTAAGGAAACACCCATATAAGAATAAATGGTTGGGATGTCTTGTTCCTTTGGATCGAGATCAAGGGCAGATCTAAAATGAATCAGGGCCGTTTCGAATTCTTTTATTTTGATGCAGCAAAGACCTTTATAGAATTTTACATAATATTTACGGGGCAATAATACATCCATTCTTTCGAGTTCACTGTATGCCTCTTTTGGATCCATGGATTCTGTAATATGTTTTGCCGAAAACATCCCAACGCTTGTCCCTATTGCCCTTTCCCTGAAATGAGCGCCCGGTACAATTGTGTAAAAAGCGGGTATCTCAAGCAAAGGGTTCATTGTATTTATTACAATAACGTCCATTCCTTTTTTGCTGAGAGCTGAAATACAGCGCTGAATTTCTACTTTTATGTTGTTATCTGACAGGTCAGGGAGATCGGTGATCTTTATCATTTCTTCAGCATTTGTAACAAATGCTGTATCTGACAGTTTATTGAACTTAGGAAGTCCACTGGCCACATAATTGGATCCGGTATTGAAATCCCCAGCCAGCTGAGCAATTTCCGTAAGCGCCCGGCTGAGTGCTTTTTGCGGGTCCGGTGCGGTGCCGGCTGTCCAAACAATTTCACTTTTTTCCGGGTATGTGGAAGGATCATACGCCAGCACACCTACAGTTGGAATTCCCATGTCCAATGAGAAGTTGGAAAGAAACAGGGATATTCCTGTTTTTGTATATTTTTGCAACATGTCGATTACCCGTGGTTCGGTAATTGAGGTGGTGGCAATATGCGGGACTTTCATGCGCTGCTGGCTGATTAAAGACGAAACATGCCTTTCTACTATTTCACAAATCCCCTGGATGATTGCTTCTTCCTTGCAATTGCCTGCAGACGGGCCGTTAAATTCGTTTATTGCATAAAACCAATCAAAGGGAATCAGTATTTCCTCACCGCGGGTCAAATTATAAGCAGCTGTCCATTTGAAATGGAGATTTTCAAAAATACCCCTGGCGATATCCAATTCATTGGAAGTGTCATGCACAGATTTGGCAATCATATCAAATGGTATGACTCTTCCCTGAATGTTTTTGAACTGATCAACAAAAAAGTTATTCTGGTTTTTACAAAAACTAAAAAAACTAAATCTTTCGGCCAGTTCCATTACAGCGCTTGCTTCAGCCTGCCGGGGTGTGGCGCCTTTTCCCATCTGTTTTCTCGTTCCGGTAATTTCCCGGGCATACTGGCCACAACTACTTATAAAAACAGGAATATCCAGCCTTCCTTTATCGATTCGGACTGCTTTTTCGAGAATATCCAAATTCAACCTTGAGAGCTTTTCCTTGAAACGTTTCACTGTTTCTTCTGGTGAAATTATTTTGTCCTGGTCCAGCGTGTACGTCTTAAATGCGTTTCCCAATGTTATTTTTTGATGCATTATGCCGCCTGGATATTCATCGTTATTTCCGTTCTTCATACATTAATGAGGCAAACAAATTTATCCAATGTTTTTTATCTTCTTCATAACATTAAAATATGATAGTTCAATACTCTTTTTACAATTGACCATTTATTTTTAATCGAGTAAAATAAACAAATTTTGTGGGGATGTAGCTCAGCTGGGAGAGCGCGGCGTTCGCAACGCCGAGGTCAGGGGTTCGATCCCCCTCATCTCCACCAATAATTTTATACCTATCTGTAACCAAAACCATTTCGGTGAATTACCTGCATATAAATCTGCTGGATTCATTAACGATGCATGCAGATCTGATGTCGGCAGGGAACAGAAGGAATCATTCTTTATAACCGTCCAGAACAGCTTAGTTTGATTTTTACTAAACGATAGTTGTGGGAAAGAAATAAAAGTAACTACAGTCTATAATTACAAATAGAGATGAATGTGAGGCGCCTTATGGACAGATCCGCTGCGATTGAACGTAAAACAAAGGAAACGGATATTAAAATTAGAATAACTATTGATGGTAAGGGAGAAGCTGAAATTTCTACGGGTATTCCCTTCTTTGACCACATGTTGAAACTTTTTGCTGTACATGGTTTTTTCGATCTGTTCGTAGAGGCAAAAGGTGATATAAATGTCGATTTTCACCACACGATTGAGGATGTGGGGATTGTTCTGGGTATGGCATTTGAAAAGGCTCTAAAGAGCAAAGAAGGTATTTCACGCTATGGCTTTGCTGTAACACCTATGGATGACGCATTGGCAACGGCTGCCATTGACCTGTCAAATAGGCCATACCTTGTTTATAATCTTCCGGCTATAAACAGCAAAACAGGAGGTTTTGATATTTTCCTTGCCAAGGAATTTTTCAGGGCATTCTCAACGTGGTGCAAAATGAACTTACATATTCATGTCCCGTATGGTGAAAACGAACATCATATTATTGAATCAATCTTTAAATCAACCGGGCGGGCAATGGATATGGCAACTTCTTTTGATAAGCGGATTTCCGGTGTCAGGTCATCAAAGGGTTCTATCTGATTACATACACTTAAATGAAAAGGTGTTCTTATGCAAAAGTTCTTTCAACACCCAGTAAGAGGTATTTTTCTTGCCGCGTTACTGTGCATATTCGTTTTTTTAAGTGCCTGCAAACATCATGTGAAGGATGCTGAGACAGAGGAAAGGCAGCCTGTTTCAGGGAAATTGCTGGTGTTGCCATTTCGCAATCTATCTGAATTGTATGGGAAAAACAAAAATGCCAGATGCCCTATCTGTGGGAAAGTCTTTATTACAGGAGAAGTCTCAGGCGGAGCCACCGGTTTTTTAAGCGATGAACTGATGTCCATGCTGAGACAGGGTAAATACTATAAAAAAGTAGTTGCCAGCGAATCTCAGTGGGGGGCTGCGGATTTGATGTCGGAAAGTAACAGAAGTTTGACCGAATTTGAGCTTTTGCTGGCCGCTGGGCGTGCTGCCAGCGCTGATGCTCTAATGGTTGGGTATCTGTATCGGTTTCAACAACGAATCGGATCCAGAATATCGGTTGAGTCGCCAGCTTCGGTTGCATTTGGGATCCATCTTATTGATGTAAAAACAGGGCGTCAACTGTGGGAAGGGCATTTTGATGAAACACAGCGTTCTTTAAGCGAAAATCTTTTTAAACTGGACACGTTTATTAAACGAAAAGCAAGCTGGATCACTGCAGAGGAGATGGCGGTGTCAGGGCTAAAAGAAATGCTTCGTACATTGTCGGTGAAATGATTGTAATTCCAGCGGTAGATATCAAAGACGGGAAATGCGTGCGTCTCCTTCAAGGAAGAATGGAGGATGAGACGGTTTTTTCTGATGACCCTGCTGAGATGGCGAGGCGTTGGACTGATGATGGTGCTGAAATAATACATGTGGTGGACTTGGACGGTGCATTCGCGAAAAGACCACGGAACCTTGCTTCAATAAAAAAAATACTTGCATCGGTCGATGCGGATATACAAATTGGTGGCGGTATCCGTAATGATGAAACAATCCGAATGTATATAGATATGGGTGTTAAACGAATTGTGATTGGCACAGAAGCTGTTCGGAACCCGTCGTTGGTTATAAAAGCCTGTGATGCCTACCCAGAACATATTGTGCTTGGGATTGACGCAAAAAATGGTATGGCTGCGATTGAAGGATGGGGCGAAACAACTCAAATCAGCGCTATAGACCTGGCGAGACAATTTGAAGGATACGGCCTTGCTGCGATTAATTTTACTGATATTAATAGAGATGGCATGCAGACAGGGCCAAATATTGAACAAACAAAAATGCTTGCACAGTCTATAGTTGCTCCGGTGGTGGCTTCAGGTGGTGTTTCAACAATACGGGATATACGAGAAATCAAAAAGTTAGAGCCATTAGGTGTCATTGGCGTGATTACCGGGAGGGCGCTGTATAGTGGTACGTTAAACCTGAAAGAGGCGATTGAGGTGGCAAAGCATGAATCAGGCGACTAACCTCAGTATTCAAAACGATTTCTTGTCTTTTATATTACCCGCCACAGAAAAAACTGAGATATTTCTTGACAAAATTGCAATGAATAAATATATAAAAAAGTTTAAATAAGATCAGGAAAGAATCTTCAGGCTTTCTTTTCACGGGGGCGCTTCCCTAACATTGAATCAGGCCGTCACATACTATCAAAACTAAAAAACAATACTGGTTAAACTTTATCCCAGTTAAGATCCTTCTATTATAAACATTCTGTTATGTCTATAATTAAGGGGGTTGGTCTTCTTGTCGATGCACATCGCCGAAGATAAGATCGCGGACATTAAAAATGCCGCTGATATTGTTGAAATTATATCAGATTATGTCGTTTTGAAACATACTGGAAAGAATTACCTCGGACTGTGCCCCTTCCACTCTGAAAAAACCCCTTCATTTACAGTTAGCCCTGAAAAACAGATATTTCATTGCTTTGGATGCGGAGAGGGCGGGAATGTTTTTGCCTTTCTGATGAAAAAGGATGGGCTGTCTTTTCCTGATTCTGTTCGGCTGTTAGGGAAAAGATACGGCATTGAGATACCTATAAAAGGGAATAAAGAAAAGAGCAGGAATTTTGAAGAAAAAGAAATACTGTATAATATTAACCAGCAAGCCATGGAATTTTTCCGGGAAAATCTGCACAAAAATAAAGAAGGTAAAAGTGCTCTGGCGTATCTTGAACGTCGTGGAATGAAATATGACATTATCCGAGAATTTGATATTGGATATGCGCCGGATGGGTGGAATAATCTATCTAATTATTTTTCTCGAAAAGAGGTGAGCCAACGGATTGTTGAACGGGCAGGGCTGATCGTTCCACGTAAGGACAATAATGGATACTACGATCGCTTCAGAAGTCGTATTATGTTTCCTATTATTGATATGAACAATCGGGTGATTGGTTTTGGCGGGCGTGTGATGGACAATTCTTTGCCGAAATACCTGAATTCTCCAGAAACTCCGGTATTTAATAAACGAAACTCGCTGTACGGTCTTAACAAAACCAAGCAAAAATGCAGAGATTCTGAGAAAGTTTACATTGCGGAAGGATATTTTGACCTTTTAGCACTCTATCAGCATGGGATTCAAAACTCTGCTGCAACACTGGGTACATCTCTTACAACAGAGCATGTCCAGCTGCTGCGAAACAGATATATTGGAGAAAACGGTAAAGTTGTTTTGGTATATGATTCCGATATTGCAGGGATGAAAGCAGCGCACAGAAGCATAGACATATTTAAGCAGGGATATGTGGATGCACAGATACTTGTTTTGCCGGATGGATTTGATCCGGATTCATATCTGCTTAAGTTCGGGCGAGAATCGTTCTTGAAGATTGCAGAAAAAGCATCAAGCACCATGTCTTTTCTTATGGATTTGGCGGTTAAGAGACATGGCCTATCCATTGAAGGGAAAATGCGGACTGTTTCAGACATGATTAGACATTTTGTAATGATAGAAGACGATGTCATACGATCGTTATATATAAAAGAGCTGGCCGAACGGCTTAGTATTGATGAAAGCGCCATTGTTAGAAAAATCAACGAAACATACGAGAATATCCGCAGGGAAAAAAGAAGGAGCATGCGGGAAGACCGAGAGGAAGCTGCTTATGTGGGAACAACAAAAGGTCCAGTAAAGATCAAACACGGGCTATATGAAAAAGGGACACGGCTTGAAAGGCATATCATTGCGATGATGCTCCAGTTTCCTGAAATTTTGCCTGAAATTCAAGGAAAGAACGTGCTGAAACACTTTCAGGATGAAAATTTAAAATCAATCGGACAGGTTATTATCAATAA
>JAABPS010000223.1 GCA_011391835.1 Desulfobacteraceae bacterium | reverse complement strand
CAAAGGATAATAGACACACACAGATTAGCAATAAACCTTTTTTCATTTCAAAACCTCCTTGTTTTTGAGAAATTTTAAAGAACATCGCCTTATGACCAAAGCGAGGATAAAAATGAATATGCTGACGCTAATTACAATTCATTAACTGATTCACGGTTATCATAAATGCAATAGAGGAAGCAAGCCTGTTTTTACATTATGATGAAAAATGTCGGGTGAATAAGAATCGGATAGAATGCAGATGAAGATCTTTTCATGGAAGAATAGAGGATTGATCAAACCAAATTACAGGGAGTGGTTATTTACGTATTAGCCGGGTCTTTTTCAAGCGATTGTAAAATGCGACGCCTTTCTTCCCTAACCAGTTTCCTGTAAAGGTGGTAAAAAAACAACCCCATTACCTCAGTATACTGACTGTCTTTTTCACTGAACTCCCCTGAGGAGATTTTTTCAAGGTTTGCATTGAGATAGCGCTTGACTTCCGGCATGACAACATTGCGAAAGAAATCAGAAAAATACCTTAATACTTCCGGATCATATCCGTCTTTAGGGCCCATTCCAAGCCGGCCCATATCAACGATCAATTTTCCAATAATGACATCATCCTGAGAATAAATCGGTTCGCCATCGTGATTTTGAGAAGTTATCACGCTCCAGACTTCCATCCTGTCGAGCCATTTTAATCCGATGCCTGTGGCTTCCATGAAGGCCTCTTTTCCTTTTATTTCTGTGCATACCAGGCGGTCGATGGGGCGAATAAGTCCTGCCTGAAATTTAAAGGAAGACTGGTCAGCTTCGGAGCGTTTTTGCTGTTCTTTGATGATTTTTTTGATAATGGACAAGGGAAGAAAATAGTTTTCCTGGAGCTCTCGGATAAGGCTTAGCTGATCCATATGGGTTTCAGTATAGTCAGCGGCATTCTTCCCTGTTTTTCTGGGTTTTTTGAGTAACCCCTTACGGATATAATAATGGATCGTTTCTTTTGGAATACGGGTCCGTTTAACAAGTTCGCCAATTTTCATATCAATTCAAATTTTTATCAACAGTTCGGTCGAAGAAAAATGATACATATTTACAGATTAAACCCGGTGGTGTCAACAAAATAATAGTTTCTAATTTTTTTCCTCTTGACAATAAAACCTGTATATTCTAACCATTATGTAGATAGTATAGACCATCACTATACAGATAATGTGTAGTTTGGCTACATGTGAAATCGGTTAAAAACGGATGCGGGATTTTATAGCTATGTCTGATGGGATCGAGTTCATGTGCCGTGAGGGTAAATATTGTTGCATTTTAGAATAACTAATTTATGATTACAGATAATTGATGAAAGGAGAAAGAAATGGCTGAAAGAGAAGTTGTATTTGTGGCGGCAATGCGTACAGCCTTTGGCCGAATGGGTGGAACGATCAGAGATATTTTTGCATCGAAACTGGCTGGTATCGGTCTGAGAGGCTTGGTTGAAGCGACGAAGATAAAAGAAAAGGCACATGTGGACTGTGTTTTTCTGGGAAGTGCGGCGGGCTGCTCCCATGCGGGCAATCCGGCACGATGGGCGGTACTTGATTCTGGACTTGGGTATGAGACATCCGCTTCTTATGTAGAGATGCAGTGCGGAAGCGCGATTGATTCAATCAATCATGCGGCATGGAAAATACTTGCAAAGCAAGCGGATATTATTATTGCCGGTGGTATGGAATCCTACAGCCAGGTGGCTGCAAAATTCCCCATGTCCAATCCCCCTTATAGACTCATTCCCCCCATGCCGATTGCGAGTCAGCTGTCCCCTGTTCCCGATGAACAGATCGGTATGGGTATCACGGCTGAAAATCTTCAAAAAATGTACAAAATCCCCAGAGAAGCATCCGATGAATTCGCCTATAACAGCCAGATGAGGGCAAAAGCAGCCATGGATGCCGGATATTTCAAAGAGGAGATCATTCCCATTACTATACCGGGTTCACGGAAAACTCCAGATGTGATATTTAATGTGGATGAACATCCTCGCGCGGATACCACCCTTGAGGGGTTGGCCAAGCTTCCGCCTGCTTTTACAAAGGATGGCACAGTGACAGCCGGAAACGCATCAGGAAGAAATGACGGCTCCGCATTTGTGCTGATGATGAGCGCAGACAAGGCAAAAGAGCTTGGATACAAACCAATGGCAAAATGGATTTGCGGTGCTGATTGTGGGTGTGACCCGAAAATCATGGGGATTGCCCCAGGATACGCCATGCCCATGGCGATGAAACGTGCAGGGCTGAAGGTTACGGATATGGATGTAATGGAATGTAATGAAGCATTTGCCGTTCAAAACCTGGCGGTGGTTAAAGAGATCGAAAACCAAATGGGCGGAAAAGTTGATATGAAAAAATGGAATCCCATGGGAGGCGCTATTGCCTTTGGCCACCCCAATGGTGCTTCCGGCGCCCGGGTTTGTATGTTTGCCATGCGGCATCTTATCCGCACAGGAGGAAGGTATGGAATATTTGCTTCATGCTGCGGAGGCGGTTTAGGTGTGGCAACGGTAATAGAAAATTTACAACGATAAAGAGTTATGGCATCACGAGGTTAATTTTGGCCTATACTTAAGTAACAGGCTGAGAAAAGGGAGAGAAGAATTATGGCACAACAACTGATAGATCGAAGAGACATAGATTTTGTTTTGTGGGAGCAGTTTGATTATGAAAAACTGCTTAAGAAAGACGCCTTTAAGGAATTCAATAAAAAAACTTGCGATATGATAATAAACGAGGCTCGGGCCCTTGCTATTAAGGAATTGCTACCAACCATGGCAGAGGGCGATAAGGAGGGCGTGAAGTATGAAAATGGGAAGGTAACCGTTCCTGAGTGTTTTAAAAGGCCGCACGAGCTTCTTCTGGAAGGTGAGTGGGGCTGTCTGGGAGTTCCAGAGGAAATGGGTGGTCAGGGAGCGCCGAGCTTTATAGCTTCAATAGCCAGCGAACATTTCATGGCGGCCAGCTGGGCGTGTAATTCGTATGCGTCTATGGGCAACGGCACAGCAGCAATGATTCAACTGTATGGAACTGAAAAACAGAAGAAAAAATATGTAAACCGACTGGTTTCTGGCGAGTGGGGAGGCACCATGCTCCTGACGGAAGCCAGTGCTGGATCGGATGTGGGTGCTCTTGAAACCACGGCAAAGAAGAATCCGGATGGCACCTATACCCTTTCAGGGAATAAGATATTTATTACCAACGGCGATCACAATCTATGTAAGAATATTATTCATCCGGTTCTTGCGCGGATTGAAGGAGCCCCCCAGGGAATTAAGGGAGTGTCTATCTTTCTTGTGCCCAATTATTTTGTAAACGATAATGGCGCTCTGGGCGAACGAAATGATATCATCTGTACAGGTGTTGAGCACAAGCATGGAATCAAGGCAAGTGCTACCTGCACTATGGCTTTGGGAAGCAAAGGAAAGTGCATTGGCGAGCTTCTCGGAGAAGAAAATAAGGGAATGAGGGTCATGTTCACCATGGTCAACGGAGCCCGTATGCATACAGGTCTTCAAGCGTTAGCGTATGCGTCTGCATCCTATATGCTGGCTGTGAATTATGCCCGAGAACGTATTCAATTCAGGGAGCTGGGTCAACCCAATGAAGCTCCACCAGTAGCGATTATTAACCATCCTGATGTACGGCGCAATCTGCTCTGGATGAAGTCTTATGTTGACGGTATGCACAGTTTTTTCCAGTATGCGGAAAAATGTCAAGAGATGGCGCATCTGGCGGATAGTGATGAAGACAAAGAACTCTACAGCGGGCAGTTTGAACTTCTGACGCCCATCATTAAAAGCTTTCTTGCAGACCGAGGGTATGAGGTCTGTGTTCAGGGTATC
The DNA here is from genome assembly GCA_011391835.1 of Desulfobacteraceae bacterium. GTDB lineage: Bacteria > Desulfobacterota > Desulfobacteria > Desulfobacterales > JAABPS01 > JAABPS01. The sequence continues at coordinate 1,387 of JAABPS010000223.1, read as the reverse complement.
CAGGTATTTGGCGGTGCTGGTTACACGCAGGATTATCTCGTGGAGCAATACGCCCGTGACTGCAAAATAGCTTCGATTTATGAAGGAACCAGCGGAATTCAGGCAATGGATCTTCTTGGCCGGAAACTGGGAATGAAAGAAGGAAAAGTTTTTACCACCTTCCTGTCTGAAATCGGAAAAACCGTTGAGCAGGCAAAAAAAGTTAAAGGTCTTGAGGAAATGGCCTCAGCGGTTGAAAAGCTGGCCAACAGGCTCGGGGAGATTTCAATGAAAATGGGTTCAAATGCCATGTCGCCGAATACCTTTAAAGCGGCTTTCTCGCACTCCCTCCCATTTCTCAATGTGATGGGCGATATGATTATTGCCTGGATGCTGCTCTGGCGCGCCGCTGTTGCCGCACCGAAATTGGGAAGCAGTGCAAGCAAAAAAGACCAGTCCTTCTATGAAGGCCAGGTAAAGACAGCGCAGTTCTATATAGAAACAGTTGTCCCGACTATTTTCGGCAGAATGGATTCCATAGAAAAGTGCAGTTCTGCAGCGATAGATATTTCAGAAGACGCCTTTGGCGGGCTTTAGAATGGACAGAGCCGACAGGCTCAGGGGGGCAGTTCATTCACGAATCAAGAAAAATGATGAATGTGTGATAGTAATAAAGCAATGGCTATTCGAATAACAAAAGGAGGTTAGTATGGCAGAAATAAGATATGATGGAAGAGTGGCTATCGTAACAGGTGCGGGTGCCGGCATCGGCAGGATGTATGCACTTGAATTGGCCAGAAGAGGGGCCAAAGTAGTTATTAATGATCTTGGTGGCGCACGGGATGGATCCGGTTCCAGTACTTCCGCTGCAGATACTGTGGTAAATGAAATAAAAAAGGCGGGCGGAGAAGCGGTTTCCAATTACGACTCGGTTGCAACCATAAAAGGCGGACAAAACATAGTTAAAACCGCAATGGATGCATTTGGACAAGTTGATATTCTTATCAATAATGCAGGGATATTAAGAGACCGGTCCTTTCTTAAGATGACAGAAGAGGAATGGGACCTGGTTATTGCAGTCCACTTAAAAGGGGCTTTTTGTGTGACGCAGCCGGCTGTACAAGTGATGAAGGAAAAGAATTACGGAAGAATTATTTTTACATCTTCAACGTCTGGCTTATACGGAAACTTCGGCCAAACGAACTATGGCGCTGCAAAGCTCGGGCTGGTAGGAATGATGAACACGATTAAACTGGAAACAGCAAAATACAATATCAAGGTAAATACCATCGCTCCAACGGCCTGGTCCAGAATGACAGAAGATATTATACCTGAAGAAACCGGGAAAAAGCTTAAACCTCAATTCAATGAGCCACTCGTACTTTATCTCTGTTCTGAAGAAAACGCC